>NZ_JAWDKL010000019.1:0-85967 GCF_032464675.1 Roseobacter sp. HKCCA0434 | reverse complement strand
CGAGATGCCGCTCGCCCGGCTCGAGACGGTGCGGGCCGCGCGGATCCTCGCCGAGGGGCCGAGCGGTTGGGCGCGGCGCGGGGAGGGCGTCGCGATCCGCTTCACCCCCGACGCGCTGCATCTCGACATCGCGGAAGGTTGGAGCCTCGCCGCCGATGCGGCCGAGGGGCGTCACGCCCTGCGCGTCGAGGGGGCGCAGGTCGCATGGCCCGATCCCGGCATGGCCGATGGGCACCCGGCCTGGACCGGCACGCTGATCCTGCCGTTGCGAGACGCGGGGCCGACCGTCACCCTCACCTATCAACCCTGCACGCAGGCCGAATGCCTGATGCCCGTCCGATTGGAGTTCCGATGCGCCTGATCCTCACCCTCGCCCTGCTCGCGAGCCCGCTCGCCGCTCAGGATATCGTGGCCCCGTCAGACGTGCTGGAACGGTTGCGTGGCACGACCCTCGCCTACGATGCCGACGGCGTGGTCGTCGGCGTCGAACGATTCCGCGAGGACGATACGGTCACGGTGCAGCATCTCGATGGCAGTTGCCTAGACGGAGAGGTCTACGTCTCGGGCGACGAGCTGTGCTTCCGCTACGAGGACGAAGCCGAGGGCGAGGAGCATTGCTGGTGGAGCGTGGAGATCGACGGCGATCTCTACATGCGCCTCGCGGATCTGGACCGGTCGATGACCCTGCGCACGCAGCGCGTGCCGGACCGGCCGTTCCAGTGTCGCGACCCGAACATGGTCTGATCAGAACAGGCTGCCCTGCGCGTCGGGGGGCGGCGACTTGCGCTTCGGCTTCGGCCGCGATGGCGCGTCGCCCCCGGCCGTGACGTCGACCCGCCCATCGGCGAACTCGATCTGAAGCGCGTCGCCCGGCGACACCTGCGCGGCGCGCTTGACCAGCCCGTCACGATGGACCACGGCGTAGCCCCTCTCCAGCGTCCGGGTATAGCTCAACGTTTCCAGCGTGCGGGACAGCGCGGTGAGGCCGCGCCGTCGATCTGCCAGCATCGCGGATGCGAGCGGCGCGAACCGGCCCGAGGCGAGGTCGAGAGCACGCCGACGTTCGGGCAGCAGCCGGGCCGCATCGCGCTCGATCCGCTGCACCTGCGCGTCGAGCCGTGCCCGCCCGTCCCGGATGCGGGTGGACAGATCCTGCGGGCGCAAACGGGTCGAGCCGAGCCGGTCGCGGGCCTTCTCGATCCGGCGCGACAGGGCGCGGCCCAGCGACAGGGTCCGCAGCTTCGCCCGCGGCTCGGCCAGATGCGCGCGCAGGCGCGACGGGTCGAGCGCTGCGGCCCGCTCGCCCAGCCGAAGCCGCTTGCGATCCGCCATGCGCGACAGGGCGAGCGGCAATCGCTGCCCGGCCATGTCGAGCCGCTGCGCCCGCTCGCTCAGCAAGGCCTGAGGGCGGGGCAATCCGCGCGCGGCCCCGCGCAGCCGTTCCCGCCGCTCGCGCAGCAGGCGGGCCATCGCCGCAAGACGGCGTTCGTCGAGGCGCGCGAGATCGGCGTGCAGCTCGGCCCGCACCGGCACCGCCATCTCGGCCGCGGCGGTGGGCGTCGGTGCGCGCCGGTCGGCGGCGAAGTCGATCAGGGTAGTGTCGGTCTCATGCCCGACGGCGGAAATCAACGGGATCGAGCAGTCGGCGGCGGCGCGCACGACCTCCTCCTCGTTGAAACCCCACAGGTCCTCCAGGCTGCCGCCGCCCCGCGCGACGATCAGCAGGTCGGGACGCGGCACCGGGCCGTCCGGTGGCAGCGCGTCGAAACCTCGGATCGCGGCGGCGACCTCGGGGGCACAGCGCTCGCCCTGAACGGCGACCGGCCAGACCAGCACCTCACGCGGGAAGCGGTCGCGCAAGCGGTGCAGGATGTCGCGGATCACCGCGCCCGAGGGCGACGTGACCACGCCGATCACGCGGGGCAGGAAGGGGATCGCACGCTTGCGCTCGGGGTCGAACAGTCCTTCGGCGGCGAGGGCCGCGCGACGCTTCTCCAGCATCGCCATCAACGCGCCGACACCCGCGGGGGCGAGGCTCTCGATCACCAGCTGGTAGCGCGACTGGCCGGGGAAGGTCGTCAGCCGCCCGGTGGCGATGACTTCCATCCCCTCCTCGGGCTGGGTGCGCAGCTTCTGCGCGGTGCCCTTCCACATGACGCTGGCGAGCACGGCCTTGTCATCCTTGAGGTCGAGATAGACATGGCCCGAGCGCGGGCGCGACACGCGTCCGACCTCGCCGCGCACGCGGACATGGCCGAACCCGTCCTCGATCTGGCGTTTCACGGCGCGGGACAGGTCGGAGATCGAGAGGGTCGGTGCGTTGCCGCCCGCCCCCGGTTCGTCGTCGTCGAAGAGGTCGCTCATGCCGTGCATCCTAGGTGCAGGCCGCGTGGGCCGAAAGGGCCGAAAGCAAAAGGGCGGCCCGATCGGAGCCGCCCTTTCTATACTGCGAAGTGTCTGCCGTCAGTCTTGGGCGGGTCGCGTCTCCGGCTCGACCGTCGGCTGGATCTGGACCTCGACCGGCGACAGTTCGACCGTGCCGTCGTCGGCCGCGGCATCGTCCTGCGCCTCGTCCGCCGCGTCGGTCTCGGCATCGTCGGGGGCCGCGGTCGCCGCGTCCTCGGCCGGGTCCGCGTCCCCGGTGGTCGCGGAGGCCGGATCCTCCGTGACCGCGCTTTCATCTTCGGCTGGTGCCTCGTCCCGCACCGGACGCGTGCCGATCGCGCTGCGCGCGCTGCCCTCGAACTGGTCGCCCGCGAGATACTCGAAGAACTCGCTGTCGGGGCTGATGACCAGGGTGGAGTTGTCGCCCTGCAACGCCCGCTCGTAGGCCGTCAGCGAGCGGTAGAAGGCGAAGAATTCGGGGTCGCGCCCGAACGCGTCGGCAAAGATGCGGTTGCGCTCGGCATCCGCCTCACCGCGAATGATCTCGCTGTCGCGCTGCGCGGCGGAGCGGGTCTCGACCGCCGTCCGCTCGGCGGTGGAGCGGGTGATCGTCGCCGCCTCCTGTCCGCGCGCGCGCTCGTCCGCGGCCTCACGCTCACGCTCGGCGCGCATCCGGTTGAAGGTCTGCTCGAGGTTCTGCTCGGGCAGGTCGGCGCGCTTGATGCGCACGTCGATGACCTCGATGCCGAGCTCGACTGTCTGCTGCGCTGCGCGGGCGCGGATCTGGTTCATCAACTGGACCCGGTCGGCGGACAGCACGGTGTTGGACGTGACGCCACCCAGCACCTCCCGCAAGGCGGAGTTGAGCACGGTTTCGAGCCGCCCCTGCCCGACGCTGATCGCGATGTCGCCATCGGCGCCGGTCGCCTCTCGGAACCGCTCCACGTCCGCGATCCGCCAGCGGGCGAAGGCGTCCACCACCAGACGCCGATCGTCGAGCGGCGTGACCTCCAGCGGCTGCGTGTCGAGGCTGAGGATGCGGTCGTCGTAATAGACGACGTTCTGCACGATCGGCAGCTTGAAGCCGAGGCCCGGCTCCTCGCGCACGTCCTTGATCTGGCCGAATTGCAGGACCAGCGCGCGCTGCCGTTCATCCACCACGAAGAGGGAGGAGATCAGCACCAGGATGATGACCGCCACGAAGGCGAGAAGGAATACGAGACGGTTCATTGGCCAGCCCCCCGGCGCAGTTCGTTGAGCGGCAGGTAGGGCACGACCCCCTGGCCACCGCCGCCACCTTCGGTCGCGTTCTGGTCGATGATGATCTTGTCCACGTCGCCCAGCACCCGCTCCAGCGTTTCGAGGTAGAGGCGCTTGCGCGTCACCTCCTCGGCGCCCTGATATTCCTCCAGGATGCTGAGGAAGCGGGAGGCTTCACCCTCCGCCTCGTTGACGACCTGGCTGCGATAGGCCTCTGCCTGTTCGATCAGCTGGGCGGCTTCACCACGCGCCTCGGCGGTGACGCGGTTGGCGTCGGCGTCGGCACGGTTGCGAAGCGTCACACGCTCCTGCTCGGCGGCCTGCACGTCGCGGAAGGCGTCGACCACCTCGTCGGGCGGATCGGCCCGGTCGAAGTTGAGACGGACGATGTTCACGCCGCTCTCATAGCTGTCGAGCGTGGTCTGGATCAGCTCCTCCACCTCGGCGGCGATCACGCCGCGATCCCGGTTCAGGATCGGTGCGAGTTCCGAGCGGGAGATGACCTCGCGCATGGCGGATTCGGCCACGGCGGCGATGGTTTCCTGCGGCTGGCGCAGGTTGAACAGGTAGCCCGCCGGATCGGCGATGTTCCACACGACCTCGAAATCGATGTCGACGATGTTCTCGTCGCCGGTCAGCATCAGGCCGTCGTCACCGCGTCCGGGGCGCGAGCCCGAACCGATATTGACGATGCGCTCGTTGGTGACCTCGACCACCTCGTGCGTGACGATGGGCCAGGGCGCGAAGTTCAGGCCCGGCCCGCCGGTCGAGGAATACTCGCCCAGCGTCAGTTCGACCGACCGCTGCGAGGGCTGGACGGTGTAGACCGAGCTGAACAACCACAGGCCGACGAGCACCAGCGCCGCCACGGGCCACAGCCATTTGGGCGGCGTGTCGCCGGTGCCCATGCCGCCACCGCCGCCGGTGCCGCCGCGACCGCCCATCAGGACGCGCAGGCGTTCCTGCCCCTTGCGGACCATGTCGTCGAGATCGGGCACCTGGCCGCCGCCCTGAGGGCGCTGGCCGCCGGGCCGATTGCCGTTCGGGCGGTTGCCGTTGCCCCACGGATTGTTGCGGTCGCCGCTCCCGCGGTTTCCGTCATCGCCACTGCCACCCCGGTTGCCGCCCTTTCCCCAGGGACCGCCGGAATTGTCGTTATAGGGCATCTGTCGTCCTGTCTGTTGCGCGCGTCTGGAAGGTCAGATGTATATCCGACCCGTCGTTTCAAGTTAGCGGATCGGGGCCTTGAGGGTCACGAGCTCTTCTGCCGCAGTCGGATGGACGGCGACCGTGCGGTCGAAATCGGCCTTGGTGGCGCCCATCTTGATTGCGATCCCGGCCATCTGGATCATCTCCCCGGCCGCCTCGCCGGCGATGTGGCATCCCAGCACCTTGCCGCTGTCGCGTGCCACGACCAGCTTCATCATCATGCGCTCGTCCCGCTCGGCGATCACGTGGGCCATCGAACGGAAACTGGTGCAATACACGTCGATCTCGCCGGTATTGCGGGCCTGCTCCTCGGTCATGCCGACGGTGCCGAGCTCTGGCTGGGTGAAGACGGCGGTCGGCACGAGGTCGTAATCGGGCTTCGTCGGGTTCGAGCGGAACACCGTCTCGACGAAGGCCGCGCCCTCGCGGATCGCGATCGGGGTCAGCGCCATCCGGTCGGTCACGTCGCCCACCGCATAGATCGAAGGCACGGTCGTCTGCGACCATTCGTCCACCCGGATCGCGCCGCCGCGCCCAAGCTCCACCCCGATCTCGTCGAGACCGAGATTGCGGCTCAGCGGAATGCGCCCCGTGGCGTAGAGCACGGCCCCCGCCTCGATGGAGCCGTGGCCGCCCAGGTGCAGCCGGACACCGGCATCCGTCTTTTCGATCTCCTCGACCGAGCAGTCGGTGTGGATGGTGATGCCCTTCTTCTCCATCTCATGCGCGACGTGGTTGCGTAGTTCGCCGTCGAAGCCGCGCAGGATCTGGCTGCCGCGATAGATCAGGTCGACCTTGACGCCGAGCCCGTTGAGGATGCCCGCGAACTCGCACGCGATGTAGCCGCCGCCGACGACCACGATGCTCTCGGGCATCTCGTCGAGCAGGAACATCTCGTTGGACGTCAGCGCCAGCTCGCACCCCGGAATGTCGGGCACGAAGGGCCGCGCACCCGTCGCGATCAGGATATGCGCGGCGCTGTAGCGTTCCCCCGCCACCTCGACCGTGTGCGCGTCCACCAGCTTCGCCCGACCGTCGAGCACCTTCGCCCCGGAATTGGCGAGGTTGCGGCGGTAAATCCCTTCCAGCCGGTCCAGTTCCGCATGGATCGCGCCGCGCAATTGCGGCCACTCGAAGCGGGGGGTGCCGTCCACCTGCCAGCCATAGCCCTGCGCGTCGTGGAAGCTTTCGGAGAAGCGGGAGGCGTAGACCATCAGTTTCTTGGGCACGCAGCCGCGGATCACGCAGGTGCCGCCGTAGCGGTATTCCTCCGCCACCGCCACGCGGGCACCGGTTTCGGCGGCCAGTCGCCCGGCGCGCACGCCGCCCGAGCCACCGCCGATCACGAAGAGGTCGAAGTCGAAATCGCTCATCTGTCCGTCGTCTCCGTGCTGTTCCGGTAAAGACCTAGTCGCCCGACAGGGCCGCGCAACCGCCGGTCACGCCTCGGCGAGGATACGTCCGACGAAGGCGTCGCCGTCGATCCCGTCGGTGAAGGCGACGGGCCGCATGATGCCCCCCTCCTCCAGCAGATGCGCCTCGCCGCTGGTATAGCCGACCATCACCTGATCGCAGATGCCGAGGAACAGCCCGTTCTCGACCACGCCGGGCACCTGGTTGAGGATCGGCGACAGTCGGTGCGCGTCGCCGATGCGGCCCAGATGCAGGTCGAGGATGTGGTTCCCCTCGTCCGTGCGGTAGAGCTCGTCGCCGTCCATGCGCGGCGAGACGGCGCGCCCGTCCACGTCGATCTGCTCCAGCATCTCCTCGACGATCGCGCGGGTGGAGCGCCAGCCGAAGGGGATCACCTCCAGCGGCAGCGGGAAGGCGCCGAGCGTATCGACCAGCTTGGAGCTGTCGGTGATGACCACCATGCGGTCCGACGCGCTCGCCACGATCTTTTCCTGCAGATGCGCGCCGCCACCGCCCTTGATGAGGGTGAGCGCGGGATCGACCTCGTCCGCGCCGTCGATGGTCAGGTCGAGCCAACCCGCGCTGTCGAGCGAGACGACCTCGATCCCTTGCGCCCGCGCCAGATCGGCCGTGCGGGTCGAGGTGGCCACGGCGGTCAGGCGGAACTTCTCCATCCGCATCCGCTCGCCCAGCAGGCGCACGAACCAGTTGGCTGTGGAGCCGGTGCCCAGCCCCAGTTTCATGTCCGGCTCGACCAGCGAGAGTGCAGCGCGCGAGGCCGCGAACTTCGCGCGGTCGGCAGGGGAGAGGGAGGAGATCATCGGCGGCCTCGTTCGGGAGTTTGCCGACTTATACCAGCCTCACGGCGCTATGCGAGGGGGCGTGGCGCGGAATCCGCCGCGAATTCACGCGATCCTGGCGTACCCGCGCCGCAATCGACCGCGGCGGTAGCGGTCGGCGGCCCGCGATGCCTCCAGCAGGCCTTCGAACAGCTCGACCCGCTCGCGCGCCCGGCCGCCCAGACGGCCCCATTCGCGCACCACCGAAAACTCGCCGAACAGGTTTCCGACGATCTCCACCCGGTAGAAGAACGGCCGCAGACGGCGGTTGGGGGGCGGGCGCAGCATCAGGCAGGCGGTCACGGGCGGCCTCCGGTCGTCGGTCGGGTCAAGACTACCCCGCCCCGCGTTCACGTGGCAAGCGCGAGGAGGGCGTCGAGGTCGAGGCAGGCCTCCAGATGCTCGGCCAGCGCGTCCAGCGTTGCCTCGACCGAGGCGCCGTAGGTCAGCTCGCTCGCGGCCCCCAGCCGGGCGAGATAGGCCGCACGGAACGCATCGTCGCCGAACAGGCCATGCAGATAGGTGCCGACGACGCGCCCGTCCGCGCTGATCGCCCCGTCCGTCCGATCCCCCAGGTCGAGGAGAGGCCGCGCGCGATCCGGGCCCTCGGTGTGACCCATGTGGATCTCGTAGCCCGACACGGGGATTTCGGCCCCGGCCATGCGGCCCGTGGTCAGGCCCAGATGCTTGGTCGGGGCCATGACCGTCTCGACGTCCAGAAGGCCCAGCCCGTCGACCCGGCCCGGCCTGCCATCGGTTCCGCCCGGATCGTCGATGACCCGGCCGAGCATCTGGTAGCCGCCACAAATCCCCAGCAGGTGCCCGCCGCGCCGCAGATGCGCGGCGATGTCGATGTCCCAACCCTGGTCGCGCAGGAAAGCGAGATCGCCTGTCGTGCTCTTCGACCCCGGCAGCACCACCAATGCTGCGTCGCCGGGCAGCGCGCGCCCCGGCGGCACCACGACCAGTTCCACCCCCGGCTCCAGCCGCAGCGGGTCGAGATCGTCGAAATTCGCGATCCGCGCCAGGTGCGGCACCGCGATCTTCACCTGCCCCGCTCCGCCGCCGGTCAGACCCAGCGCGTCCTCGGCGGGCAGCTTGTGCGCATCGGCGAACCACGGCACGACCCCGAGGCAGGGCCAGCCGGTGAAGCGCTCGATATCGCGCACGCCGTCCTCGAACAGGGTCGGGTCTCCGCGGAACTTGTTGATGAGGCAGGCCGCGACCTGCGCGCGATCCTCCGCTGACATCACCGCGGCATGGCCTGCCATCTGCGCGATCACTCCGCCCCGCTCGATGTCGCCGACGAGGATCACCGGCACGTCGGCGGCGCGGGCGAAGCCCATATTGGCGATGTCGCGCGCGCGCAGGTTGGTCTCGGCGGGCGAGCCTGCCCCCTCCACCACGACGAGCTCGCTCTCGCCGCGGATCCGGGCGAAGCTGTCCTGCACCGCCGTGACCAGTTCGGCCCGCCGTTGCCAGTAGGCGCGCCCTTCCGTGCGGAACGCGACACGGCCCTGCACGACGACCTGGCTGCCGGTCTCGCTCTCGGGTTTCAGCAGGACCGGGTTCATGTGGACCGAGGGCGCGACGCCGCACGCCATCGCCTGCAGCGCCTGCGCGCGCCCGATCTCGCCGCCATCCGCGGTGACGGCGGCGTTGTTGCTCATGTTCTGCGGCTTGAAGGGCCTGACGCGAAGCCCGCGCCGGGCGAAAGCGCGGCACAGACCCGCCACGATCAGCGACTTTCCGGTATCCGACCCGGTGCCCTGCACCATCACGGCCTTGCCCATCGCGGCGCCTTTCGACCAAACTGCGCCCCGACCGAATTCAGGAGCGCCCGATGAGCGACAGCAATGACGAACACGCCAAGGCGATGCAACAGGTGCAGACCGAGCATCGCGCCAAGATGGCGACCAAGACGAAGGCCGAGCGCGGCCTCGTCCTGATCCATACCGGCAAGGGCAAGGGCAAGTCCTCCTCCGCCTTCGGCGTGGTGGCCCGCGCGCTGGGCTGGGACCAGAAGGTCGGCGTCGTACAGTTCATCAAGGGAACCTGGCGCACCGGCGAGAAGCAGTTCTTCGACCGCTTCCCCGAACTCGACTGGCACACGATGGGCGACGGCTTCACCTGGGACACGCAGGATCGCGAGCAGGACGTGCAGGCCGCGATGGCCGCCTTCGCGCAGGCCGCGGCGATGATGACGAGCGACGAATACGACCTGATCGTGCTCGACGAGATCAATATCGCGCTGCGCTACGACTATCTCGACGCGCAGGCGGTGAAAGAGGCGCTGGAGGCGCGGGCGCGCAAGACCTCGGTCATCCTCACCGGCCGCGATGCACCGCAACTGCTCATGGACTATGCCGACCTCGTTACCGAGATGACGGAGGTGAAGCATCCGTTCCAGGCGGGCATCAAGGCCCAGCGCGGCGTCGATTATTGAACACGCCCGCCCATGTGATCCTGTCGGCGGGGATCTTCGCGCGGGCAGACCGCCCGCGCGTCACCGCCGCCGCGATCGCGGGTGGGCTGGTGCCGGACCTGTCGCTCTACCTGATCGGTACGTGGATGATCGGGGTCGCGGGCCAAAGCCCCGAGACCTTCTTTCGCGAGACCTACTACGCAGACTGGATGCAGGCGGTGATGGCGGTGGACAACTCCATCCCGCTCTGGACGCTCGGGGTCGTCCTGGCGCTGGCCCTGCGCGCCCGGATCGCCGCGGTCTTTGCCCTGTGCGGCCTGCTGCATGTCGCCGCGGATTTCCTGCTGCACCATGACGACGCGCGCCGTCAGTTCTGGCCGCTCGGCGACTGGGTCTTCGTCTCGCCGGTCAGCTATTGGGATCCCGCGCATTACGGCGACATCTTCGGCCCTGTGGAGACCGGGTTGTGCGTCGTGTTTCTGGTCCTCATCTGGCGTCGGTTTTCCGGCTGGATCGCACGGGGACTGATTCTCGTCGCAGCAGCGCTGCAACTGGCACCGGTCATCATCTGGGGTCTGATGTTCTCCTGAACGGGAAACGCCCCGCCCGGCGGTGGCCGGACGGGGCGTTCGATCGGGTCACGTGACCAATCAGGCGAGAGTCGCGTCCATCGTGATGTCCACGCCGGCCAGCGCCTTCGAGACCGGGCAGTTCTCCTTGGCGGTGTTGGCCGCATCGGCGAATTGCTGGGCGTTGGCGCCGGGAACCGAGGCCTTCACGTCGAGGTGGATCTTGGTGATGGCGAAGCCGTCATCCTTCTCCTCCAGCGACACGGTCGCCGTGGTGTCGATGCTGTCGGGCGTCAGCTCGTGCTGGCCGAGGATCATCGACAGCGCCATAGAGAAGCAGCTCGCATGGGCCGCGCCGATCAGTTCTTCGGGGTTCGTCCCCTTCGCGCCCTCGAAGCGGGTGTTGAAGCCGTAGGGCTGGTCGGACAGGACGCCCGTCTCGGTCGAGACGTGGCCCGTGCCGTCCTTGAGCCCACCCTGCCATTTCGCGGAACCGTGCTTCTTGATCATCTGAAATTCCTTCCTTTCAATCGTTCGGGGCACCAACGCCCGCCGCCCGTGTCCGTTCCGGCATGGCCGCAATCTCGGCCAGAGGGCGGTAGCCCGTGCGAGTCCGGGCTCGATACTCGACCGACGGATGGACCGCCTCGTGCGGGCCGGGCTGCACCAAGCGGCGATAGCGGAACCAGAAAAGCTTGGCCGCCGCCGTCCAGTTGCCTACCGAGGGTGCCAGCGGGTCGGTCGGGAACCGGGCGCGCCAGCCGTCCGGCAGTTCGACGCCGCAGGCCATTAGCCGCTCCAGCATCCAGACCAGCGACAGGTTCGCGAGGGGCCGCGCCGCAGGGCGCGCATGGACATGGCCGCCGACATCGCCGTGATTGCCGGGAAACCAGACCTGCTCCATCACGCCGCGCCACTGGGAGGAGGGATGCCACAGGATCGGCTCGTAGGCGCCGCGCGTCTCGTCTATGGCGAGCGCCTGGTAGGCATGGCGCACGCCGCCTCCGACGCGGTCGTCATGGAAATCCGTCACCATCGGCGCAAGGCGGTTGAGCAGCGGATAGGGCAGCCCCAGCGCCGAGACGGTATCCCACACGCCGACCATCTCGATCTGCACGTCGCGATGGCAGAACCGTTCCGCGAAACGAGCGCCCTGCGGGCTGAGCCGGGCCGCCTCGTAGTAGCGGAACGCCCGCACGACCCGCCGCGCGGTCGCGTGGCGCGCGGTCAGAAGCCCCACCCGACCGATCCAGCCCGCAAGGCTGCGCACGGCATAAGCCCCGCGCGAATAGCCCATCAGCACGATCCGGTCGCCGGGACGATAGCGCGAGGCGAGCGTGGCATAGCCCGCCGCGATCGCCTCGTTGATGCCGATCCCGGCGGCGGCGTCGAGCCATTTGCGCCACCCTCGCCCCTGGACGCCCGGATGATAGCCCACCGATTGCGAGACCGTCTGCCCGACCTCGTCGAGCAGGCGGAATGTCAGCCCCGCATTGGTCTCCTCGCCCGCGATCAGGCGCGAGAAGGTGCCGTCGATGATGAACACGTGGGTGCGGGGCGGGCGGTGCATGGGCGGAACCAAACCGATCGGACCGCCCGTTGGCAAGCGGGCGTGTTGCGCCTCCGGCGGGAGTATTTCGCGCCAATCCGAAAGGGAGCTTCGGATTGGCGCAAATACTCCCGCACCGGGTTCGTTGCTAGCCGGGCCAGCCGATGGCGACGCGCCCGCCCGGCACCGCCGCGCGGGACCGGCACAGGATCATCTCGCGCTCACGCTGCGCGGCCGACAGGACATGGTCGCGATGCTCGACCTCTCCGTCCCGGACCGTGCACTTGCAGGTGCCGCACAGGCCGTCGGCGCATTTGACGTCGACCTTCACGCCTGCCGCCAGCAGCGCGTCCGCCGCGCTCTCGCTCTCGGAGACCGCCACCTCACGTTTGTCCGGCAGGATCAGCGTGAAGGGGTGGTCCTCGTAGTCCGGCTCGACGGGCGGCAAGAAATACTCGCGGTGCAGGTCCGCCTCGGGCCACCCGGCCCGTCTCGCCGCGTCAAGAACCGCCTGCATGTAGCGATCCGGTCCGCAGGTGTAGAGCTGCGCGCCGTCGGACGGCCGCACCACGGCATCAAGATCGGCGCGCTCCTCGTCGGAGATCCACAGCCGCACCCGGTCTGCCCAGGGCGCGGTCTGCAGATCGGCGAGAAATCCGGCCTGCGCGCGGCTGCGGCAGGAATAGTGCAACTCGAACTCCCGCCCCAGCGCATGCAGCCTGTGCGCCATCGCGATCATCGGCGTCACGCCGATGCCGCCGCCCATCAGCAAGGTGCGCGGCGCCTCTTCGACCAGCGGGAAATGGTTGATCGGGCGCGAGACGAAGACCCGCCGCCCTTCAGTGAAGATCCGGTGCATCAGGGCCGAGCCACCGCGGCCCGCCTCCTCCCGCAGCACACCGATCTGGTAGACCGACCGGTCCGCCGGGTCGCCCGACATGGAATATTGCCGCAGGAATTCGGGCGCCACCACGATGTCGAGATGCGCGCCCGCGCTCCACTCGGGCAACTCGCCGCCATCCGCGCGGCGGAATTCGTATTTCGTGACCTCCGCCGTCATCGGCTCGACCTTCGTCAGGATCAGCGGCAGCACCGGCGCCTCGCCGCCGAAATCGGGGCGCTTGTGGCTCGGATCCTCGCCTGCGGCCAGCCGCCGCCGGTATTCGACCGCGTCGATCAGCGCCTCGTAGGCGGCGATCCCGGCCTCACGGTCCATCGGATAGGGGAAGGGCCAGGGCGGCGGCGCCAGCTCGGCGGGATAGACGGCGAGCGTCTGGTCCTCGTGCCGCAACTGTCGCTCGGGCGCGATGTGCCGCGTGTTGACCTCGGATGCGGGCGGGCGGTAGGGCCCGTCGCTCTCCATCTCCAGATCCCACCACCATTTCTTGACCGGGTTCACATTGCCCCGCCCCAGCCGGTCGTCGAGCGCCGCGAGATGCCTCGCCGCTCCCGGTACGTTCATCGCGGCCCAGCGGAACGGCGCCTCGGCGAACAGGCCTTCGAGGTTCCACGGACAGGTCTTCATGCAACGCCCGCACATGGCGCCGCCCTCGGTGCCGATGCGGTAGGTCGTGCATTTCTGGCTGTCGGACTTCCAGATCTCGTAGCCGTTGAACATCTTCTTCGGTCCGGCGGTGATCGCGCCCGAGGGGCACTCGCGGGCGCATTTGTTGCAGGCCTCGCAGAACCGCTGCAGACCGAAATCGATGGGCCGGTCATGCGTCATCGGCATGTTGGTGGTGATCGCCCCCGATTTCAGCCGCGGCCCGAGGAAGGGGTTGAGGATCACCTCGCCGATCCGGCTGACCTCGCCCAGCCCCGCCAGCAGCAGGAGCGGCGGTTGCAACACCTCGCCGTCGATCACCGAGTGCACCCGCGCCTCGTAGCCCATCTCCCGGATCGCCTCGGCGATGACGCCGCCCAGCAGCGAGAACCGAAGATAGGCCCGCATCGACTGCGCGCAGGCGATCCAGTCGTCGCCGCTCGCGCCTTCCATCGTCTCGTGGCCCTGATCGATGATCATCGAGATGGCGTTGACGTGATAGGCGGGAAGCGGGTCGCCCTTCGCATCGTGTGAATAGTACGCCCAGTCCGGGCAGCGGCTGAGACCCACCGCGTCGGCGCCGAGGAAATAGCTCGCCGCCTTGATCCATTCGGCATTGCGCTCGGCCTCGTCCGCGCGCGGATCCTTCGGTTGCGCGGGGCCGTCCTGCAGCAGCACCAGCGCGCCCAGTGCCCGGCGGAACGCGAAGGCCGAGGCCGACTTGCGCACGTAATTGCCGTTCTTGGCGTTTTCCTGAGGTCCTCGTCCCATGTCCCCGAACAGCGCGCGGGAGAACATGTCGGCCCGCTTGGGCACACGCGGCACGCGCGGCTCGTCGATATAGGTCGTCGGATCGTCCACGCGCTTCAGCCGCTCGAACGGATGCGGCCCGGCGGTGAAATCGCGCCGCGCGAAGGGATCGCGGTTCAGGGCCGTCTGCGCCTGGTCGCCCAGCCACCAGCGCGCGCCGCCCTTGCTAGCGTGCGCCAGCGGCGCATCCGCCTGCATGCTCATAGTGGTGGTGACGCAGCCGATCGCGAACCGCTCACCGAACCACGGGTTGACGAGCCGCCCATCCTCGACCCGCGCCAACCCTGCGGCCACGGCCAACCGGCCCAGATGCACGTCCGAGGCCGTGCCGTGATGCGCCCGCGCCTCGTATCCCAAGAGGCGGATATAGCTCGCCAGGACCGCCCCCGTCTCCGCCGCGCGCAAGGTCGAGCGGGCCTCGGCCGCCCCCTCCAGCATCCATTCGCCCGGCGCGTCGCGCGCCTCGCGCGGATGAGCGTAGAGGTAGACCAGCGCGTGCCCGTGATGGTCGCAGGGACCGGGCGGGGTCGCGGCACTTTCGCGCAACTCCGCCATTATAACGTCGATTCCGGCGGCGAGCGTCGAGGTCTGGCGCGTGCGCAGCTCCTCGGCCAGCGCGCCGACGGCGGGGTTGACCTGCGGCTCGGCCCGGAACGCCTCTGGATCGAGCGTGCAGACCCCCGCCACGCTCGCATCGCAGAAATAGGCGAAGGACTTGAGGTGGTTCGCCCGCTCGACCGGATCGTCGGGGATCACCGCCCGCTCGGCCTTGACCGATCCGTCGCGGATCGTGTCGAGCATCGCCTGGTAGCGCCCGATGGCCCGGCCCAGGGGCGTGTCGGGCTGCCGCAGCACCGTGTCGGGCGGAACGCGCGACAGGTCCGCCGCCCCGCGCGGCACGGCCTCCAGCGGATAGGGGCCCAGATGCATCGGACGGTCGGAATAGCTGCGCAGGCGCATCGCCCTCTCCTATATCCTGTCGGGCGCGTCGCCGGTCGCGTTGATGATCCCGAGGATCCGGTGCAGCTGCGCGCGGTCCTCCGCGGCCAGACCGCCATAGACGCGGGCCACGTTCTCCTCCGCCGCGACGATGCCTGCCTTCAACACGTCCCGGCCCGACCGGGTCAGCACAACGCCGCGCACGCGGGCATCCTCTTCATCCGCCTCGCGGGTGATGCGGCCCTGATCCTCGAGCACGGTCAGCAGGCGCGAAATCGCGGCCCGGTCCACGCCGATCCAGTCGGCGATGTCGGAGGGCCGCGACAGCCCTTCCTGCCCGGCGGCGAGCAGGACGCACCAGCCGAGCCGCGTCAGCTCATGCCCGGCCAGCGCGCCCTCGAACCCCCGCTCCGCCCGTCGGGCCGCGAGGGATAGCTGGTATCCCAGCGACGATTTCAGATCGAATGTCATGATGGTTGATACCATCAATCATATGATTGACGAGGTCAACCATCCAGGCCTTCCAGCGCCTCCCGGAACGCCGGTGGCAGGTCCACCGGCCTACGGGTCGCCGCGTCGACATAGACATGGGTGAAACTCGCCTCCGCCGCCGCCTGCGGCGCCGGCCCCCGAAACAGGCCGACACCGAAGGTCACGGAACTGCGCCCGATCCGGTCGGCCCGCAGGCCCGCATCCACCGGATCGGGAAAGCCGAGCGACGCATGGAAACTGCAGGAGGACGCGACCACCAGCCCGATCACGTCACCATCCGGCACCGGCAGCGCGCCGGTCCCGATGATCCATCCGTTCACGGCGGTATCGACATATTCGTAGAAGACCGCATTGTTCATGTGCCCATAGACGTCGTTGTCGCGCCACCGCGTCGGCAGGCTGACGAAATGGCGATAGGCGGAACGGGGCGCCGGGGCCGGTCGGGTCATGCTGAGAGCTTCCCTCGGATAGGACATGCACGCGACGATGCCCCAGACCCTGATCTTCGACAAGGACGGCACCCTGATCGGCTTTCAGGAAACATGGGGGCCTTATACCCGCGATGCCCTGACCGATCTGGCGACGCCCCAGGCCCCGGCCTCCGTTCTGGCCGAGACGATCGGCTTCGACATGCAGACGGGCCGTTATGCGCCCGAGAGCCCCGCCATCGCCGGGACGACGGCGGATGTCGCCGCCCTGTTGGCCACGCGCGACCCGCGCAGCGCGGCCGAGATCGAGGCCCTGCTGAACGCCCGCCCGGTCCGGGCGCAGCCCGTGGCCCCGCTCGCTCCGTTGCTCGATGAATTGATCGCCGCAGGCCACCGCCTCGCCGTGATGACCAACGATGCGGAGGCCCCGGCGCGGCGGCAACTGGCGGAAATGGGCGTGCTCGCCCGGTTCGAGATGGTCGTGGGCTATGACAGCGGGCACGGCGCGAAGCCGCATCCCGCGCCGCTGCTGGCGATCGCCGAGGCGCTCGGCACCTCGCCCGGCGATTGCACGATGATCGGAGACAGCACCCACGATCTCGACGCCGCCCGCGCGGCCGGGATGATGGGTGTCGGTGTCCTCAGCGGTCCGGCGACGGCGGCCGATCTTGCCGCCGCCGACGCCATCCTGCCCGACATCACCCACCTGCCGGACTGGCTCGCCTCTCGGATTGGCTCAACTCCTCAGGCGGCCCGCCCGACGCCACGGTGAAACACCCGGTCGCTTTCGACCACCTCCGCAGGGCCGATATCGGGCAGGTCGCGCAGCCGGTCATAGAGCGCCGAGAAATCGCCGTAGCACGCCTCGCGCAGCGCCTCGAAGCTGTCGATGACGAAATAGGTCTGCTGGTAGTCGTCGATCTCGTACTTGGTGCGCATGACCCGTTCCAGGTCGAAGCCCACCCGGTTGGGCGCGTCGCTCTCGAGGCTGAAGCGGATCTCACCGGTGCTCGACAGGATGCCCGCGCCGAAGATGCGCAGGCCGTCCTCGCCTTTCATCAGCCCGAACTCGATCGTGTACCAGTAGAGCCGCGCGAGGTTGGCGAGCTGCCCGCGCGCCATCGCCGCGGCCCCACCCTTGCCATAGGCCTCCATGAAATCGGCATAGACCGGATCGGCCAGCAGCGGCACATGGCCGAACACGTCATGGAAGATATCCGGCTCCTCCAGATATTCCATCTCCGCCTCCGAGCGGATGAAGGCCCCGGCGGGGAAGCGGCGGTTGGCCAGATGGTCGAAAAACACCTCATCGGGCACGAGGTCGGCCACGGGCACCACCGACCAGCCGGTCAGCGGGCGCAGCATCTCGCTGAGCTTGCCCATGTCCGGCACCCCGCCAGACCCGAGGCCGAGCTTGTCGACGGCGGTGATGAACTCGGGTGCTGCGCGACCGGGCAGCAGGGCCTCGACACCTGCGGCGAGCCGGTTCCAGCGGTCATGTTCCTCTGCCGAGTAGGATGCCCAGTCCTGGTCGATCGTGTAATCGGCATTCTTGGGCGCGTTGCGATAGCGGTTGCGAGCGTCGGTCATGTCGTCCTCCCTTTTGTAAGGAGGATATCGCAGCTAGGATAGAGAAACGTGCCACCTTCCGCGCGCAGCGGCACTATTTTGAAACAAACATGTCGCAAGTCACCCTATGCAGAAACATTCACCTCTAACACTGACCGAGCTCGACCGCGCCATCCTCGCCGCTCTGCAAGAGGATGCCAGCCTGTCGGCCCGTGCGTTGGCCGAGCGGCTGGGTCAGTCGCAATCGACGGTCTGGCGACGGCTCAACGGGCTGGAGGAGGCCGGGGCGATCCGCGCGCGCGTCGCCCTGCTCGATCCCGCCCGCGTCGGTATCGGCGTCTGCGTCTTCGTCCAGATCAACCTCACCGATCACGGCCCCCGGATACGCCAGGCCTTCGAGGCGCTGGTCGCCCGCACGCCGGAGATCATGGACTGCTACGCCGTGACCGGCAGCTTCGACTACACGCTGATCGTGCGCTGCGCGTCCGTGGAGGCGTTCGAGGACCTTCTGATGCACCGGCTTCTGGCCCACGAGGCCGTCGCCAATGCGTCGAGCCAATTCACCCTGCGTCACATCAAGGCTCAGACCGCCCTTCCCCTCTGACGGTTGACCGATGCGCCCCGCCCCCACACATCCTGTCGCAAACCCACGTGACAGGAGAGCGCGATGAGCGACTACACCCCGCCCAAGGTCTGGACCCACGACGCCGAAAGCGGCGGCAAGTTCGCCAATATCAACCGCCCCACCGCAGGTCCGACCCATGACAAGGAGCTTCCCGTCGGCGAGCATCCGTTCCAGCTCTACTCGATGGGCACGCCCAACGGCGTCAAGGTGACGGTGATGTTCGAGGAGTTGCTGGCAGCGGGCCATGCCGCCGAATACGACGCCTGGTTCATCAATATCGGCGAGGGCGACCAGTTCGGCTCGGGCTTCGTCGATGTGAACCCGAACTCGAAGATCCCGGCCCTGATGGACCGTTCGGGCGACACGCCGGTCCGCGTCTTCGAAAGCGGCGCGATCCTGCTGCATCTGGCCGAGAAATTCGGCGCCTTCCTGCCCGCCTCGGGCCCCGCGCGAACCGAGGTGCTGAACTGGCTGTTCTGGCTGCAGGGATCCGCCCCCTATCTCGGCGGCGGGTTCGGACATTTCTACGCCTACGCGCCCGAGAAGCTGGAATACCCCATCAACCGTTTCGCGATGGAGGCGAAACGCCAGCTCTCCGTCCTCGACCGCCGGCTGGGCGAGGCGCGCTATCTTGGCGGCGACGACTATTCCATCGCCGACATGGCGACCTGGCCGTGGTACGGCGCGCTGGTGAAGGGCCTCGTCTACGACGCGGCGGAGTTCCTGAGCGTCCATGAATACGGAAACGTCCTGCGCTGGACCGACGAGATCGCCGAGCGCGCGTCCGTCCAGCGCGGCCGCCGCGTCAACCGCACCTGGGGCGACGAGGACAAGCAACTGCGCGAACGGCACGACGCGAGCGATTTCGAGTAAGAGCCGCGATGGGGCGGCGGCGGACCCGTCTGCCCCGTCCGATTTCACACGCAGGCAATTGCCGGCGCAGGCGCGCGGCGTTAGATCGGGCGCCTCTCGCAACCGCTCTCGACAATGGGAGATGCCTCGTGCCCGATACCGGCAGACTTGCCATCGGCAGCGTCCTTGTCGGCGTCGTCGTTTTGATCTTCAAGGCTCTGGCATGGTGGATGACAGGCTCGGTCGCGCTCTATTCCGACGCGCTGGAAAGCACCGTCAACGTCGTCACCGCCATCGCCGCCCTCATCGCGATCCGCGTTGCCGCGCGACCACCGGATGCCGTGCATCCCTACGGGCATGCCAAGGCGGAATATTTCTCTGCCGTGCTGGGCGGCGTGATGATCATCGTCGCGGCGCTCCTGGTACTGGCGGAGGCCTACCGCGCTGTCACGAGCCCCGCTCCGCTGGAGTTGCCGATCGTCGGGCTTGCGGTCAGCGGTGTGGCCACCGCGATCAATTTCGGCTGGGCGCGCATGCTGTCGCAGCGCGGACGCCGCGCCCGCTCGCCCGCACTGATGGCCGAGGCACGGCATCTCTACGCCGACATCGTGACGACCGCAGGCGTCGCGCTGGGTGTCGTACTGGCTGTGGTAACCGGCTGGACCATCCTCGATCCGCTGGTGGCGGCGCTGGTCGCCGCGCACATCCTCTGGACAGGCTCGAAGGTGGTGCGCTCCTCCCTCAGCGGGCTGATGGACGAGGCGGTCGCGCCCGAGACGCTCGCCACCGTCCAAAGGATCATCGCGACCGAGGCGGGCGGCGCGCTTCAGGCGCATGATCTGCGCACGCGCCAGTCCGGTCCGGTCACCTTCATCGATTTCCATTTGGTCATGCCCGACAATACCACCGTGTTCGACGCGCACGAGGTCTGCGATCGGGTCGAAGCCGCCTTGACCGATGCCGTCGGAGGCGCGCGGATCACCATCCACGTCGAGCCGGAACACAAGCAGAAGCGTTCGGGCATCGACATCCCCGGCTGAGAGCGAGACCAACCCTGGAGATCCGTCGATCTTTCAGCGCATCGGCAGCGCCGCGCTTCCCTTCGAGGTCAAAGTGGAAAATTCCGAATAGATGCTTTACTTCGAGTGCAATCACCCTTGCCAAAGGGCCGCGCCCGACGTTTGCTAAGTGAAGAAGCGCCCATCCGTTGTTTGTAAAACGGCTTCCAGTAAATAAATGCAGGAATGATCGGCCAGATTTATATCACTAAATAATTCGGCTTAGATATATGATTACATTTATTATTTTATGAAAAGATTTTAAGTTATGAAAAATTTGCCGATGCATCCCGATTTACTTAAACTCATCGCGAGTCTCTCACGCATACTGTGCATCCTTGATCGATATGATGAGCCCTTCTGGTTTGACAGGATTGCGAAAGTGAAAAGGATAGCTGAGAATTCAGACGGTCATTCTATCGAATTATTTTTGAGCTTTTATCGAGGAATGGGCAGTTTCAACGATCTCGTTTTGCGTGCCCCAAATTCAGCTAACGATATGCTCTACAAGGAACGCATCCGAGCATATGAGCTCGCCAGAAAGCTCCGCTAAGGGCTGAAAAGGCGGCCAACTCTGCAAAGCAAAACTCACCCATGCACCGCCCGGCTGTCCTCCGGCGCCTCCGCCCGCTCCTCCATCCCGTAGTCCCGGATGACCCCCGCGATCCGCAGGCGGTATTCGGCGAAATGGACCTCGCGCCCCGCGTGCTGCGCCGCGCGGTGCCGCTCCAGGTTGCGCCAGCGGTCGAGCGCGGCCTCGTCCTCCCAGAAGCTCAGCGACAAGAGCTTGCCGGGCGTCGTGAGGCTCTCGAACCGCTCCACCGAGATGAAACCCTCCAGCCCGTCGAGCAGGTCGCGCATCTCGGCCGCGATGTCGAGATAGGCCTCCCTGTGGCCCGGTTTCGGCTCCACCTCGAAGATCACTGCGATCATGTCGCACTCCCGTTCTCGTTGACGTAGAAGGCGCGGTCCTCCGCCCGGATGAAGCGCCGCTCCGCCGCGAAGGCGTAGTTTTCGCGCCCCAGCGGATGCGCCGCGAGCCGCGCGCGATACGCTTCATAGGCGGCCAGATCGGCCACGTTGTAAATGCCGTAGGCGGTGGTCGTCGTCCCTTCCCGCGGGCTGAAATAGCCGATCAGGTCGGCCCCGCAGTCCGGGATCGCCTGCCCCCAGGTCCGGGCGTAGCGGCGAAAATCCTCCGTATGGTAGGGCTCGATCTCGTAGCGGATGATGCAGGTCAGCATGGATGGTCTCCTTTCGCGGCCCGTCCTCGCACGTTCTCGGCCCGCGATGCTTCGGCGCGGACCGAACCGTCGTGGATTGCCGCCTGCGCGGGCCGGGCCTAGGCTCTCTGCATGGCCGACGGACCCGACATCGCGCGCGTGGCGCACCTCATCGCGGACCCGGCGCGGGCGCGGATGCTGACCGCGCTGATGGCGGGTCACGCCCTGACGGCGGGGGAACTGGCGGCCGAGGCCGGGGTCACGCCGCAAACCGCCAGCGGCCATATCGCGAAGATGGTCGCGGGCGGCATGCTGGTCGGCGCGAAGCAGGGCCGCCACCGCTACCTGCGTCTCTCCGGCCCGGATGTGGCAGACCTGCTCGAAAGCCTGATGGAGCTGGTGGACCGGCGCGGCCCCGCGCGCACGCGACCCGGCCCGGCCGAGCCCGCGATGCGCACGGCCCGTATCTGCTACGACCACCTCGCGGGATCGGCAGGCGTGGCGCTGCACGACACGCTGATCGCGCGCGGCCTGCTCGACGCGGGGCTGGTCGTGACGGGGCCGGGCGAGGCCGCCTTCACCGATCTCGGCATCGACCTTGCGGCGCTCAACCGTGCGCGACGACCGACCTGCCGCGCGTGTCTCGACTGGTCCGAACGGCGCGATCACCTGGCGGGCGGCCTCGGCGCCGCGCTCTTCACCGCCTTCGAGGACCGCGGCTGGATCGTCCGGCGCCCCGGCTCTCGCGCGGTGGCGATTGCCGCGCCGGAGCGCATGTCGCCGTGGCTCGGCATCTGATTGTTTCCATTCCGGCGCTCGCGCGGGACGGGCGACGTGCCTATCCTCTCACCACGCCACGCAGGAGGACGACATGAGCTGGAACCCCGCACTCGACCCGCATTGCCCGATGGGCGACGAGATCGACGCCATCGACACGCTGATCGTGCCCCGCGCGCGCGATCTGGGCGGGTTCGAGGTGCGCCGCGCCCTGCCCGCGCCCAAGCGGCAGATGGTCGGTCCCTTCATCTTCTTCGACCAGATGGGCCCGGCGGAGTTCCTGACCGATCAGGGCATCGACGTGCGCCCCCATCCGCATATCGGGCTTGCCACCGTCACCTACCTCTTCGACGGGTCGATCCATCACCGCGACAGCCTCGGCACGTCCCTCGAAATCCAGCCCGGTGCCGTCAACTGGATGATCGCAGGCCGCGGCATCACCCATTCCGAACGCGCCCCGGTGCCGGAGCGCAAGAAGGACCGGTCCAAGCTCTTCGGCATCCAGACCTGGGTCGCCCTGCCCGAGAAGGACGAGGAGCGCGAGGCCGGGTTCGAGCATGTCGCGAAGGCCGACCTGCCGGTGGTGGAAGGCGAAGGCAAGACCGTGCGTCTGATCCTCGGCAACGCCTACGGCGAACGCGCACCGGTCGCGACCTTCTCCGAGATGTTCTACGCCGACGCGCTGCTGGAAGCCGGGACGGCCATCCCCCTGCCCGACGATCACGAGGATCGCGGGGTCTACGTGCTCGACGGCACGGTGACGGTCGCGGGCACGGAGTACGAGGCGGGCCAGATGATGGTGTTCCGCCCCGGCGACCGGATCACCGTGCAAGCAAAAACGAGGGCGCGGTTGATGCTGCTGGGCGGCGAGACGCTGAACGGCCCGCGCTACATCTGGTGGAATTTCGTCGCCAGTTCGCAGGACAAGATCGACGCGGCCAAGGAAGCCTGGCGCGCCGGCGACTGGCGGCATGGCCGGTTCCAGCTGCCCCCCGGCGACGAGGCGGAGCATATTCCCCTGCCTGATCGCTGAGCTGGACGAAAAAAGGGGCCCCGCGGGGCCCCTTTCTCATATCATGCCGTGATGACGGGATCAGCCGTCGTCGGACATCACTTCGACGGTTTCCTCGTCGGCGATCTCTTCGTCGGCATCGACGTCGTACTCGGGCATCGCCTCGAGCTCTTCCTCGGTCAGGCCATTCATGATGACCCGATCCTGTGCGAAGCTCATACGGTCGAGCGGCAGTGCGACCTCGCTCTCGCCCAGGCCGAGGAAGCCGCCATGCGCGACCACGGCGTAGACGCGATCGTTGTTGCGCACGACGCGCTCGATCTCGCCCAGTTCCTCGCCTTCGCGGTTGTAGACGTCGAGACCGCGCAGTTCGGAGACGGACATCGACATGGCCGTGCCGGTCGCCATCTCACCGTCACCCATCGCGAGCGGCGACAGGTCCGCGCCGCCCTCGGCATCGGCTTCGGCCATCTCTGCGTCGGCCTCGGCGGTCGCCTCGGCATCGGCTTCGGCCATCTCGCCATCCGCCGTGGCTTCTGCGTCGGCCTCGGCCATCTCGCCTTCGACCTCGGCTTCCGCTTCGGCCATCTCGCCTTCGGCTTCGGCTTCCATCTCTTCCATCTCGGCGTCGGCCTCGGCCATCTCGCCTTCGACTTCGGCTTCCGCTTCGGCCATCTCGCCTTCAGCCTCGGCTTCCATCTCTTCCATCTCGGCGTCGGCTTCAGCCATCTCGCCTTCGGCCTCGGCTTCCATGTCCTCTTCGGTCATGTCCGCATCGGCGAGGGCGGTCGCTTCGGCATCCGCCTCGGCATTGGCTTCCTCGTCCATCTCCGCGTCATCCATGGACTCGTCGTCCATCTCGTCCGCTTCCATGCCGTCTTCACGCATGGTGACGGTGACTTCGCCGATCTGCTGGTACTGGACGGTGGGCTCGCCCGCCATCGAGAACTGGACGTTCGGCTCGGCCGCCTCGAAGGTCACCACCGGCTCGGCGGAGTTGTAGGTCACTTCGCCGTCGCCTTCCTCGGGCGAGGTCAGGCGCACGGTCGCTTCTCCCTGCGTCAGGTCGAAGTCCTCGATCACGTCGCTCTCGACCGCGTTGCCTTCGGCGTCGACACGCTCGGTGGTGGCGGAGATGCGCTCGCCTTCGGCGGGGGCTTCCTCGCCCTCCTCGAGGAACCGCACGTCCACATCGACGTCGAGCTCGGGCTGCGACTGGGTCACGCGGATGGTCGGCTCGGCCATCAGGACCTCGACGCGCGGTGCCGCGTCATCGACGCTGACGCCCGGACGCGGCATGGTGATGATGATCTCGGGGGCCTGCTGCTCGATCGTGATGGTCGGCGTCGGCATGTCGACGGTGATGGTCGCGGCCTGCTGACGCACGACGATCTCGGGCGAGGCCTGATCGATCGTGACGTTGGCGGGCGCATCCTCGATGTCCACGGTCGGGCCACCCTGCTCGACGGCCACTTCGGGCTGACGGACACGCGCGACCACGACACCTTCGGCGATCGCCTGGGTCGTGATCTCGACCTGCTGGGTCACCGTCTCGCTCTCGGAGAAGGTCTCGCTGTCGGACGCTGCGGCCTCGGCCGTGTCGCTGTCCTCGTCGGTCGCGACCACGATCTCCTCGACATAGACGACGCACTGGGCATCGTCATTGGCGCGTGCGACATCCGCCGCGTCCTGCAGCTCCTCGCTCAGCTGGCCATCCGTGGCCTCTGCCAGTTCCAGCAGTTCCTGGCAATTTTCGCTCAAGTCTTGCGCCTGCGCGGGCACGAGGGCCGTACCGCTGAGCAGAAGCGCGATCAATCCATGACGTCGCATCGAATTCTCCCGTTAGAAAATGACGGCTCGGGAACTTCCCCCGACCGGTCCGACCAACTGGAACGTAAAATTGAGAAATCAAGCCAAAACAGAACCTTGACAGTTTTCCCAGCACGCTATGTGAATCGCGATGTGCGTGTGCATCGATCGGGTCCTTGCAACTAGCGATGGATTTCCCCGCCGGGCGCTTCTATGACCGGCGCATGCCGCATACCGACCCGCTCCATACCATCTCGATCTCTCCCGCCCGGCGCTGGCTCGGCACCGGGGTCATGGCCCTGTTGGGGGTGATGCTGCTGTCGGTCGTCATCCTGCAGCCCCCGGGCAGCCCCTGGGCCCTGGTCGTGTTGATCGGCGCGGGCGGCATCGCCTTGTGGCAGGCGCGCCGCCTCGCCCGTGCGGGCCTGCGGTCGCTGATCCTGACCGAGGACGCCATCGTGACGGACGAGGGCGACACCCTGACCACTTACGAAGGCATCGACCGGATCGAGCGCGGAATCTTCGCCTTCAAGCCGTCCAACGGCTTCGTCCTGATCCTCGATGAGCCCCGCCCCCGCACATGGGTGCCGGGACTCTACTGGCAGTCGGGCCGCAGGCTCGGTGTCGGCGGCACGGCCCGCGCGCAGGATACCAAGATCGCCGCCGACCTGATCGAGACGATCCTGGCGAAACGCGCGGGTGCCGACCTGTAACGGGGCGCCCGCGCGTCGCCTCAGTTCGCCGTGATCCAGGCGGCGAGGATGTCGCGCGCCGCTTCCAGATCGGTCTTGTGGATCATCTCGGTCACCGTGTGGATGTAGCGCGTGCCGACGACGATGCCGATCGCCCGCGCGCCCGCTGCGGCCTGCTGGGCCGCGGCCCCGTCCTGCCCGCCGGCAGCCAGGATCGTGCGCTGGAAGGGAATGTCGTTCGCCTTGGCCAGCGCCTCGATCTCCTCGACCAATTCGATATCGGCGATGAAGCTGCCATCCTTGATGTGCAGCCCGAACCCCTCGCCCTGCTGCGTCACCGCCTGCGGTTTCGGCACGCCGGGCGTGTCGCAGGCCAGCGTCGTGTCGATGCCGAAGCCGATCTCGGGCTGGATGCGGTGCGAGGCCGTGCGCGCGCCGCGCAGGCCCACCTCCTCCTGCACGGTGAAGGCGACGTGCAGCTCGCACTCGTGCCCGCTCTCCTTGGCGCGGCGCAGCGCCTCGATCCCCAGCCAACAGGCGATGCGGTTGTCGAGCGCCTTGGACACGACCTTGTCGCCCATCTCGATCAGCGGTTCGTCCATCACCACGAAATCGCCGACCTGGATGCGGTCCTTCGCGGCCTTGCCGAGCCCGGTATCGACGAAGAACTCGGCGATGTCGGGGATCTTCTTGCGATCCTCGGGCGAGGCGATGTGCACCGGCTTGCCGCCGGGGTTCATCACGGCCTTGAGGTCGCCGTCCTTCGTGCAGACGAGCACCCGGCGCGAGAACAGGTTGCGGTTGTCGAAACCGCCGACCGGGTTCACGTGCACCCAGCCCTCGTCCGAGACATGGCTGACGAGGAAGCCGATCTCGTCCATGTGGCACAGGAGCATGACCCGCTTGCCGCCCTTCCCGTCGCGCCGGGCGAGCAGATTGCCCATCGCATCGGTCTCCACCGCATCGGCGAGCCCCTCGATCTCCGCCGCGATCAGATCGCGCACCCGATGCTCGCGCCCCGGCACGCCGGGCGTCTCGCAAAGCCGCTTGAGCAGGTCGATATCCATATGAGGTCCTTTCATCCGTTCGCAGGGTAGGTAGGACCATCGGCGCGCGACCACCACCCCATCAGTCGGAGACGATCAGATCGGCGGCTACCAAACCGCTCAACCCATGTCGCAAGAAGAGATCGCCGACGCCGGGGGAGAAACTGGATCGGGTCAAGGAGCGGTTGGTCCAGCGGATCGACGAGGGCGATCTGCAAGTCACCCTTCTTGAAGACAGGAACGACGCCCGTGCGGGTTATGCGGTCGTGCGTCAGATTGTCTGGCAGATCAGTTGGCTGGGATAGGTCCGGCGTGCTAACGGCGGCAATGCCGATGAGTTCGGCTCGCAAAAGTGCGATGTGGCCGGGGTCGAGGACTCCGTTTTTTTTGCGAGAAATTGGTCGATGCGGGCGGAGATTGAAATTTCTCTCGCAATCTAAACTAGAAACTAAGTATTGTCATCTTCATTAAGCAAGCAATCCAAATATATAATATTTTAAGAATCTCGATAAATTGAGTGTTATTACTTCGATTAACCTCAGTGTTTTGTATGCAGAAAATTGCAAGTTCGATAGGCATACTCACTTGAAAACTTGTCGAAGCTAGGACTCCAATCTCGGAAGCCAAAATAGCTTTGTGCTGCTTTCTCTACGACAGCGGGTGATGATATGGTACGATTGCGTAGTACTTCCAGCTCTGTCTGAGTGGCTATCCTAGTGAGACTGCGATCCCGCGACTCAATGTAAATCACGCCAGATTGCCTTACCTTGAATGCCGGCTGGGGTATCGCTGAGATATTGCCGGTATAGTTTCCGATGATCGGCCCACTTCCGTGAAAGATCTTAGCATCAAGCGTCAAAGCTAAAAGCGCCAAATTCAAAAAATCTAGCTCCCTTACATCTATGACATTCGTTTCGACCATTTTATCAAATACACAAACATACAGCTCGCTCTCCCATTCGCTCACGAGCTGTCCTATTGTCCACTTGTTTGCATCAAGAGGTAGGAGAAAAACGTCTCCAACACTTACTTTTATTCCCATCATCCACCCTTACGGTTGCCTTCATCTACAATAAATACACAAAAATTTATTCTGTAATCGGACTGCCAAACCAGTGCAGTTCCAGCACATCAGATTGAGTTGATCGGCATCCGATTTTTAATGGCCACCCTAATACTATGATATACTTACGAACCAGGCACGCATAGTATATAATGCCCTATATTCTAGATCAATTCAGGTCATAACAGCTTCGTAATCTTGAACAAAATTTGTTACAACACTAGAGATTTTCTGCTGAGTTTATTGCGCCCCCTCGCCTGCGCCCTCCCGTCACGCCCCCTTCTCAACCGGCGCGCGGCGGGTTATCTCCGCGCGCATGAGCATGTCCTGGAAAGCCCGTCGTCGCTGGTCGATCCTGATCCTCGTGGTCGGCCTGCCGGTCTACATCCTCGTCGCCTGGGTGGTGATGAGCCTGATCCCGCGTCCGCCGATCCTCGTGGAACTCCTGATCTATGCCGCTCTCGGCATCGTCTGGGCCCTGCCGTTCAAGGCGATCTTCAAGGGTGTGGGCAAGGCCGATCCCGACGCGGCGCCCGAGGACGCGCCGCGCTGACCGGCCCCTTGCGCCGCCCTGCCAAATACCCGACAAAGACGCGGTTTGACGCGCGAGGAGTGACCCCATGGCCGACGGAGCGATCCAGATGAGCGACACGCCCACCCACGACATCTCGGTGCGCGACGCGTTCGGCATCGACAGCGACATGACCGTCAAGGGGTTCGAGCAGGGCTCCGACCGGGTGCCCGAGCACGATTCGACCTACCAGTTCGACCGCGACACCACGCTCGCGATCCTGGCGGGCTTCGCCCACAATCGCCGCGTCATGATCCAAGGCTATCATGGCACCGGCAAGTCCACGCATATCGAGCAGGTGGCAAGCCGCCTCAACTGGCCCTGCGTGCGCGTGAACCTCGACAGCCACATCTCCCGCATCGACCTGATCGGCAAGGACGCGATCAAGCTGCAGGACGGCAAGCAGGTGACGGAATTCCAGGAGGGCATCCTGCCCTGGGCGCTGCGCAACCCCGTGGCCATCGTCTTCGACGAATACGACGCGGGGCGGCCGGACGTGATGTTCGTGATCCAGCGCGTGCTGGAGCGGGACGGCAAGCTGACGCTGCTCGACCAGAACCAGGTCATCCACCCCAACCCCTATTTCCGCCTGTTCGCGACCGCGAACACCGTGGGCCTCGGCGACACGACCGGCCTCTACCACGGCACCCAGCAGATCAACCAGGGCCAGATGGACCGGTGGAGCCTCGTCGCGACGCTCAACTACCTGCCCCACGATGCCGAGACCGACATCGTCGTCGCCAAGAACCCGACCTGGGCCGACGAGAAGGGCCGCCGCACCATCGCCCAGATGGTCACGGTCGCGGACCTGACGCGCACCGCCTTCATGAACGGCGACATCTCCACGGTGATGAGCCCGCGGACCGTCATCGCCTGGGCCGAGAACGCGCGCATCTTCGGCGATATCGGCTTCGCCTTCCGCCTGACCTTTCTCAACAAGTGCGACGAGCTGGAGCGGCAGACCGTCGCCGAGTTCTACCAGCGCTGCTTCGACGAGGAACTGCCCGAAAGTGCGGCGAGCGTCAGCCTCGGCTGAGCCCCGCGCGCCGGAGTATTTCGGCCAATCCGAAGGGTGAGATCGGCGCTCGCCACGGCGATGGCGCCGCGCTAGGCTGCCCGGCATGAGATTTCTTGCCGCCAGCTTCCTGCTCTCGACCCTGCCCGCCCTCGGCCAGACCGCCTCCGAGCGCGTGGCGATGGGCGAGGCCGAACCTACAGCCGCCCAGATGCAGGCTCGGGTCGACGCCTGCACCCTGCCGCAGGAGGGGGCATCGCCGGTCGCGTTCAACGACCTCACCGGCGCCGCTCTCGACCTGCCGGGCTTCACGGTCCTGCCGCTCGCCACGGTGCGCGACGGCGATATCGGCGTGCTGGAGCCGCTGCCTCGGGGCGGGATCGGAGCACACGACATCTGCACCAATCTGTCGCTCCATGCTCTTGACGAGACGATGCCCGCTCCGTTCGGCGATGCCGTCGGAGCGGTGGGGCTGTGGCTGCGTCCCGGACTCGATCTGGCAAAGACTTACCCGACGACGGCTGACGCGGTCGAGGCCGACGGTCGCCTGATCGAGTTGCCCGCTGGAACCTGGATCTTGTTCCCGACGACGGACGAGACCGTGCGCCAGACGATAGCGGCGCTCGCCGCCTCGCCCGACACCGACCGATCGGTGCCCGCGATGCGCCTTGGCGACCTCGTGCTCGCGCGCTTGGCCGATTGACACGCAACAGCGTGACTGAACGATGCGCCCCGTCGCGCGTTGAAACCTATCAGGAAGGCGCGACATATCGTCCGCCTCGTGCCGGAGTTCGCGCCATGCGCCGCCTCGCCCTCGCCCTCACCGTCCTCGCCCTGCCGGGCTTCGCGCAGGATGGCCCGCGCGTGATCGACCTCGACGGAGGCGGCACGACGATGTTCCCGCAGGACATGGAAGAGCAGCTCTCGGAGGACAGCGCGCAATCCGGCGAGCCCGAGATCATCGCGGTCAGGCCGCAGCTCGAACCGGACGAGGTGCAATCGCTCGACGCGTTGGTCGCGCCCGTGACCGACGTTCTCAGCGCCGGGGCCACCCGCATCCAGATGCTCGACCGCTGCGCCGCGCTGGAATCGAGCCTGATCGCCGTCATGTCCGGCTCGGGCATGAACCCGCAGGCCGCGCGTCCGCATCGCGCCCGCTTCGCCGAGATCACACAGGATGCCGTCGCCGAGCGTCAATCCGCCGGGATGGAGAAGCAAGCCGCCGAGGACGCGACCGCCGCCGCCATCCTGCCGCTCGCCCGCGCCTATCTCGACCAGTGGGAGGGATCGCGCTCGCGCACCGGGTCCTATTTCTCCTCGCCGCTGCGCCGGTCGGACCAGCTCGCCTGCATCGCCTATCTCGACGGGCGCACCGTGGCGGACCGGCCGACCCTGGCCGAGCAGATCGGCGGCGATGACGGGCTGGGCATCGGCACCGATCAGTGAAATAAGGGCGGTCACGGTGCCATACGCATGCCATACGCGTGCCATACGCATCGCATACACCGTTTTTCGCGCTCCGGAGGCAGGATGAAGCCGACCGACAACCCCGCCGATCCGTTCAAAAAGGCCCTTGCCGAGGCGACGCGAACCCTCGCCAACGAGCCGGATCTGAAGGTCAGCTACTCGGTCGATCCGCCGGGTTTGTCGAACGATTCCGCAAGGTTGCCCCAGGTAACGCGCCGCATGACCCGCGACGAGGTCATGCTGGCCCGCGGTGTCGCCGACGCCTACGCGCTGCGCACTCGCTTTCACGATTCCTCAACCCATGCCCGCTATAACCCGCAAGGCGAGGTGGCGCGCGAGATCTACGAGGCGATGGAAACCGCCCGCTGCGAATCCGTCGGCATGCGCGCCATGCCCGGCACCGCCGGCAATATCGACGCGAAGATCGCGGCGGAGGCGAAGCGGCTGGGTTACGGCGACATCAACGAGGCGTCGCAGGCCCCGTTGGCGGAGGCCGCCGGCTACCTCGTGCGGCATCTGGCGACGGGCCGCGACCTGCCCCCCGACGCGGCCAATGTGATGGAGCTGCGGCGCGGTTTCCTCGAACAGCATGCGGGTGGCACGCTGGAGGCGATCGAGGAGGTGCTGTCGGATCAGAAGGCCTTCGCCCGCTTCGCCCGTCAGGTCATCGACGACCTGGGATATGGCGAGGAACTGGGCGAGGATCCCGACTTCGAGGAGGACCCCGAGGATCAGGGCGACGAGGCGGAGGAGGAGCAGTCGCCCGAGTCCGAGGACCAGGGCGGCGATGAGAACGACCAGTCCGACAGCTCCGAGGAACAGACTGAGGAGACCTCCGAGGCTGATCCCGACGCGGCCGAGGCGCAGGTCTCGCAGGACGATGCCGACGATCAGGAGATGACCGAGGACGCCCAGATGCAGGAGGGCGAGCCGCCCGCCGATCTGCCCCCGCCCCCGATCAGCGAGGCGGACGTCAACTACAAGGTCTTCGCGACCGAGTTCGACGAGGAGATCGCGGCCGAGGATCTTGCCAGCCCGCAGGAGCTGGAGCGGCTGCGCGCCTATCTCGACCAGCAGCTCGACCCGCTGAAGGGCGCGGTCAGCCGCCTTGCGAACCGGTTGCAACGGCGCCTGCAGGCGCAACAGAACCGCAGCTGGGACTTCGATCAGGAGGAAGGCGTGCTCGACGCCGGGCGCCTCGCGCGGGTCGTGGCGAACCCGACCACGCCGCTCAGCTTCAAGGTCGAGCAGGATACCGAGTTCCGTGACACGGTGGTCACGCTCTTGCTCGACAATTCCGGCTCGATGCGCGGGCGACCCATCTCGATCGCGGCGATCTGCGCCGACATCCTCAGCCAGACGCTGGAGCGCTGTCAGGTGAAGGTCGAGGTCCTGGGCTTCACCACCCGCGCCTGGAAGGGCGGGCAGAGCCGTGAGCGGTGGCTGCAGCAGGGCCGCCCCGACCAGCCGGGCCGCCTGAACGACCTGCGCCACATCATCTACAAGCGCGCGGATGCCCCGTGGCGACGCGTGCGGCCGAACCTGGGCTTGATGATGAAGGAAGGACTGCTGAAGGAGAACATCGACGGCGAGGCACTGGAATGGGCCCACAAGCGCCTGACCGGACGGCCCGAGGCGCGGCGCATCATGATGGTCATTTCCGACGGTGCGCCGGTGGACGACTCGACGCTCAGCGCCAACCCGCCGAACTACCTCGAGAAACACCTGCGCGACGTGATCGCCATGATCGAGCGGCGCAAGCAGGTCGAGCTACTGGCCATCGGCATCGGGCACGACGTCACGCGCTATTACCAACGCGCGGTGACGATCACCGACGTGGAACAGCTCGCCGGCGCGATGACCGAGCAACTCGCCGCCCTGTTCGAGAGCGATCCGAAGGCGAGGGCCCGCGCCGACCGACGCCGGGCGGGCTAGTCTCCGCGGAAAGGCAAGGCGGCACGAAGGCGGGATCTGTCGATGGTTGCCGCCGATAAAGATGAGGCGGCCAAATCGTATCGGACCGGGCGTTCGCCTCCTCACCCTGCGAACGTCAGCAGTCAGGAGGGCATCTGTCAGCCATCGATCGTAGCGGTAAGTGATCGAACCGCCGGGCGTCTTGGCACGAAGTCTGCGTAAGGTGATCCAGGCGGTCGACCCGACCGGCCCCCAGCGGGTCGTCAGGTGCCGCTGCCGGCCGCCACTCTTGCGCCGACGAGGCGCAGGGTCATGTCGACATAGCGATCGGCGATGGCCTCGGGCTCCAGCCGGCCTCCGTCCCGATACCAGGTCGACACCCCGGTCAACATGGCGATCAGCGCCAGCGAGGTCAGCCGGGTGTCGAGCGGTGCGCAGGCGCCCTCTGCCACCCCGGCCTCCAGGATATCCTGCACCACCTGCTCGTAGCTGCGGCGCAGGCGTTCGACCTCGGCGAAATTCTCGGGCGAGAGGTTGCGCAACTCCATGTAGGCGATGAAGACCTTTTCCGCCCGCGCGATGTGATAGTGGATGTGGAAGCGGGTGAACTGCTCCAGCCGGTCCAGCGCGGGCCGGTCCTGCGGCATCGCGGTCGTCTGCCAGGTGTCGAGCAGATCCTCCATGTGACCGCGCATGAGGTCGTAGAGAAGGCTCTGCTTGTCGGGCGTGTAGAGGTAGAGCGCACCCGCCTGCACCCCGACCTCGCGTGCGATCTGGCGCATCGAGACGGCGGCGAACCCGTGCCGTGCGATCAGGCGCGACGCCGCATCCTCGACCGCGATACGGGTCTTCTCTCCGTTCGATCCGCTCTTGCGCGCCATGTCCCGCCCTCTTTCGCGAAGGTTAACTGAACGAGCGTTCGTTTGCCAAGCGGCTAGAGGCGAAAGCGGCTCTTGGGGTAGACGCCGAGGATCTTGAGCGAGGAGGTGAAGTATTCCAGCTCCTCCAGCGCACGGGCGACGGCGGGATCGTCTGGATGCCCGTCCACCTCGGCGAAGAATTGCGTGGCGGTGAAGGAGCCGTCGGTCATGTAGCTTTCGAGCTTGGCCATATTCACGCCGTTGGTCGCGAAACCGCCCATCGCCTTGTAGAGCGCCGCTGGAATGTTGCGCACCCGGAACAGGAAACTGGTCATCATCGGCCGGTCCGAGACCTCGGGCAGCGTAGCCGCCGGGGCCATGACGATGAAGCGGGTCGTGTTGTTGGCCGCGTCCTCGATATGGCGGGCCAGCACCTCCAGCCCGTAGATCTCCCCGGCCAGTTCCGAGGCGAGCGCCGCCAGGGCCGCGTTGCCCTTGCCCGCGACCGCGCGGGCGGATCCGGCCGTGTCCGCGCCGGTCAGCGGCTTGATGCCGTGATCGTTCAGGAACGCGCGACACTGGCCCAGAAGGACGGTGTGGCTCATCGCCTCGCGCACGTCTTCCAGCCGCGCGCCCGGCACGCCCAGCAGGTTGATGTGCACGCGCACGAAATGCTCGCCCACGATGCGCAACCCGCTGCCGGGCAGCAGCTGGTGGACATCCGCGACGCGGCCATAGGTCGAGTTCTCGACCGCGATCATGCCCAGATCGGCCTCGCCGCGCCGGACGGCATCGATCGCGCCTTCGAAGGTGCGGCAGGGCATCGGCTCCATGTTGGGGAACATCTCGCGGCACGCCTGATGCGAATAGGCGCCTAGTTCGCCCTGGAATGAAATCTTGCCGCTCATCGTCCCTGCCCTTCGCTGCGAATTGACGCATCCGGTTGCGGAGGCGCTTCGTCGCGCCTTCTATACCTTGAAAAGCGCCGTGGGGAACGGGTAGTACCTGCGGGACAGAATTTTGCGCAGGCGCATGCGCCAAGATCGGGAAGGCCGTCCGCATGAACAGTATGGAATTCAACAAGATCGCAGCGGGCATCATCAGCGCCCTGCTGGTGTTGCTGCTCGTGAAGTGGGGCGCCGAGTCGATCTATGGCACCGGCGAGGCCGCCCATCACGACTACGAACACCTGGCCTTCGAGATCGAGCTGCCCGAGGGCGGCGGCGAGACCGAGGTGGCCGAGGAAGCAGGCCCGCCGATCGGCGAATTCCTGATGACCGCCTCCGCCGAGGAAGGCGCGACCGCGTTCCGCGCCTGCCAGTCCTGCCATTCGGCGGACTCGGAGTCGAACGGCACCGGCCCCTACCTGCTGGGCGTGATGGGCCGCGACATCGCCTCGGTCGGCGCCTACGACTACTCGCCCGCGCTGGCGGGGATCGAAGGCGACTGGACCGCCGAGGCGCTCTCGGCCTTCATCGAGGCTCCGCGCGACTGGGCGCCGGGCACCAAGATGGGCTATAGCGGCATGCGTCGCCCGCAGGACCGCGCGAACGTCATCGCCTACCTGGTCGAGACGGCTGGCCAGACCCTCGAGGACTTCATCGTGATCCCCGAGGAGACGACCGAAGCCGAGGTCGACGCGGCCGCCGCCGAGGCCGAGGCCGAAGCGCTGTCCGAGGACGCGGCGGAGGCTGGCGAGACCGAGGGCCTGCCCACCGGTGCCGAGGGTGGCGTGACCGAAGCTGGCGGCGACGATGGCGACGTGGCCGCGACCGCGGACGATGTCGAGATCACCGAGGATGCCGTTACGACGTCCCCCGTCCGCGCGCCGGAGGCCGAGGACACCAACACCATCGACCCCGAGACCTCCGAGGCCGTGGCCGAGGAGAACGACGGTGCGACCGCCTCCGCCGTTGTCGAGGGTGATGGCGACGCGCCAGAGGGCGACGCGACCCCGGCCCAAGCCGACGGCGTCGTCGAGGATGTCGAAACCGACGAGCAGACCGCTCGGACCGATACCTCCGACGCGGAAACGGGCGGCGTTGCCCCCCCGGCGGAAGGCGATCCCGAAGAGCCGACCGCGGGCGGCGACGAAGCCCAACTGGAAGCCGAGGCCGATGCCGAGGCGCCCGAGCCCGGCGAGTCCGTCGAGGAGGCACCCGCCACCGATGCCGAGCCCGCGCAGGACGACGCAGCCGCGACCGACGGGGACGTCCCGGCCTTCATGCAGTCCGCCTCCGCCGAGGCTGGCGAGGGTATCTTCCGCCGCTGCCGCTCCTGCCACCTGATCGAGGACGGAAACAACCGCACCGGCCCGCACCTCTACGGTGTCGTCGGTCGCGACATCGGCTCGGTCGAGGGCTTCCGCTACTCCTCCGCGATGGAGGAAAAGGACGGCGTCTGGGATTACGAAGCACTCGATGCGTATCTCGAGAACCCGCGCGGCTGGCTGCCCGGCACGCGGATGAGCTTCGCCGGCCTGCGCGATCAGCAGGATCGCGCCGACGTGATCGCCTATATCGAGGCGCAGAGCGAATAATCTCGCCAATCCGCCTTGACAGAGGGCCGTCCCGCCGGGGCGGCCCTTTTTCGTGCGGGACCGGCCCGCGCGATTGCGTCGCACACGGGATCGTCGCTTGCCCTGAGCGACCGTGACCTTACCATTGCGGGAAACGGGACCGTCAGATGAGGAGTTCTCTTGCGAATGTCGTACAGCCGGACCGCCGCCCTTGCCCCTGCGCGCCGCGCGCTGGCCGCATTGACCCTTGCCACCACCCTCTCCCTCGGCGGCCTGCCGGGCCTCGCCGAAGCGCATCAGGAGGTCACGGAGGCACACGGCATCTCCTCGTTCGGGGAGCTGAAATACGGGCCCGATTTCGAGCATTTCGACTATGTGAACCCCGACGCACCCAAAGGCGGTTACTTCACGACCTGGGCCTTCGGCAGCTTCGACTCGATGCGCCCCTACATCCTCGCCGGAAACGCGGCGGGCTCCGTCTCGATCCTCTATGACAGCCTACTGACGGGATCGGCGGACGAGCCCGACGCGCTCTACGGCCTGATCGCCGAGAGCATAGAGTATCCAGAGAACCGCGAGTGGATCATCTTCAACATCCGCCCCGAGGCACGATTCCACGATGGCGAGCCGATCACGGCCGAGGATATCGTCGCATCCTACAACGCGCTCTACGATGACGGGCGGCCGACCTACCGGCTCGGCATCTTCCGCGATGTCGCGGGGGTCGAGGCACTCGACGAGCGGCGGGTCCGGTTCTCGTTCAACCCTGACGCACCGCTGCGCGACATGCCCTCGATCGTCGGCGGGCTGCCGATCTTCCCCGCCTCCTGGCTGGCGGAAAACGATTTCGCGGAATCGAGCCTCGAGCCCGTGCCGGGATCCGGGCCCTACGTACTTGGCAGCGTCGATGCGGGCCGGTCGATCACCTATGAGCGGGTCGAGGATTACTGGGCCGCGGACCTTCCGGTGAATGTCGGCCAGAACAATTTCGACGAGCAGCGGGTCGAGTATTTCGCCGACTCCACCGCCGCGTTCGAGGCTTTCAAGGCCGCGACGTACACCTTCCGCAACGAGAACACCTCGCGTTTGTGGGCCACGGCCTACGACTTCCCGGCCATCGAGAACGGCACCATCGTGCAAGAGACGCTGGAGGATGGAACGCCGACCGGCACGCAAGGCTGGTGGTTCAACATGCGTCGCACCCATCTGCAGGACCCGCGCGTGCGCCAGGCGGTCGGCATGATGTTCAATTTCGAATGGTCGAATGAGGCGCTGTTCTACGGCCTCTACAACCGCACCGACAGCTTCTGGGAAAACTCCTATCTGCAGGCGGAGGGAATGCCGACCGAGGAGGAGCTCGCGGTCTTGGAGCCTGTCCGCGGCATGGTTCCCGACAGCGTCTTCACCGAACCGGCCTTCACCCCTGTCGAATCCAGCGCCGACCGCCAGCTCGACCGTGCGGTCCTGCGCGAGGCCTCCGCCCTGCTGCGCGAGGCCGGGTTCACCATCGAGGACGGCGTGATGATGCGGCCCGATGGCGAGCCCTTCGTCATCGAGATCCTCAACGACAGCCGCGCCTTCGAGCGGATCATCAACCCCTTCGCCCAAAACCTCGAACGGCTCGGCATCCGCGTCGAGGCGCCACTGGTCGATCAGGCACAGGCCACCGAGCGGGAGAAGAATTACGATTTCGACCTGACCTCCCGCCGCTACCGCATGAGCCTGACGCCGGGGCAGGAGCTGGTCGGCATCTTCGGCTCCTCCTCCGCCGACGAGGTGGACACCGCGAACGTGATGGGCCTGCAGAACGAAGGCGTGGACTACCTGATCGAGGAGATCGCCAAGGCCGAGACCCGCGACGAACTGAATGTCCGTGTCCGCGCGCTCGACCGCGTGCTGCGCTCGCTGCACATCTGGATCCCGCAATTCTACAGCGGCAAGCACTTCATCGCCTATCTCGACGTCTACGGTCAGCCCGAGGTTCAACCGCCCTATTCCATCGGCACTGGCGGCTGGTGGTGGGACGAAGAGCGCGCGCAGGAACTGCGCGACGCCGGGGCGCTCTGAGCCATCATGGGTGCCTATATCCTGAGACGACTGCTGCTCGTGGTGCCGACGCTGTTCGGCATCATGCTCATCAACTTCGCCCTGACCCAGTTCGTGCCCGGCGGCCCGATCGAGCAGATCATCGCCGAGATCAACGGGGCCGGCGACGTGACCGACCGCATTACCGGCGGCGCAGGTGGCGACCTTGGCTCCGAAGGCGGCGGTGACGTCGAGTATCAGGGCGCGCGTGGCCTGCCGCCAGATTTCATCGCGGAATTGGAGGAGCAATTCGGCCTCGACAAGCCGCCCGTCGAACGGTTCCTGCTGATGATGTGGAACTACCTGCAATTCGATTTCGGCGAGAGCTTCCAACGCTCGATCTCGGTGGTCGATCTGGTGCTGGAGAAGATGCCGGTCTCGATCACGCTGGGCCTGTGGTCCACGCTGATCGCCTACATGATCTCGATCCCGCTCGGCATCCGCAAGGCGGTGAAGGATGGCAGCCGCTTCGACACCTGGACGTCAGGCGTCATCATCGTGGCCTACGCCATTCCCGGCTTCCTGTTCGCGGTTCTGCTGCTGGTGCTGTTCGCGGGGGGGTCCTACTTCCAGATCTTCCCGGCCCGCGGCCTGACCTCGCCGAATTTCGATGAGCTCAGCGCGGTGGGCAAGGTGCTGGACTACCTGCACCACATCACGCTGCCGGTCATCGCCTCGACCATCGCGAGCTTCGCGACGCTGACGCTGCTGACCAAGAACTCGTTTCTCGACGAGATCCGAAAGCAATACGTGATGACCGCGCGGGCCAAAGGTCTGAATGAGCGGCAGGTGCTCTACGGTCATGTGTTCCGCAACGCGATGCTCATCATCATCGCGGGCTTTCCGGGCCTGTTCATCTCGGTCTTCTTCGGCAGTTCGCTTATCATCGAGACGATCTTCTCGCTCGACGGGCTGGGGCTGCTGGGCTTCCAGGCGGCGGTCGGACGGGATTATCCGGTGGTGTTCGGCACGCTCTACTTCTTCGGGCTCGTGGGCCTTCTGGTCGGCATCCTGTCGGACCTGATGTACGTCTTCGTCGACCCGCGCATCGATTTCGAGAGCCGCAACACATGACGCTCAATCCCATCCAGAAGCGGCGCCTCGCCGCCTTCCGCGCCAACCGGCGTGCCGTCTGGTCGCTGTGGATCTTCCTCGTGATCTTCGTGCTGTCGCTGTTCGCGGAGTTCATCGCGAACGACAAGCCTTTGGTGGTGTCCTATCGCGGCGATCTGACCTTCCCGGTCTTCAACGGCTTCTATGAGGAGTCGGATTTCGGCGGCGATCCCGGCCTCAACGCCAATTTCAAGGATGAGGCGATCCAGTGCCTGATCATCACCGGTGGACTCGAGGATTGCTATTACGAGCCCGAGGAGTTCATCGCCGATGCCGAGGACGGCGTCATCGCGGGTGAGGAGATCGCACAGGGCTGGATGATCTGGCCGCCGATCCCCTATTCCTTCGACACGGTGAATGACGACGTGGACCGCGCCCCCGGCCCGCCGGACGCGAACCACTGGCTCGGCACCGACGACACGACGCGCGACGTGCTGGCCCGTGTGATCTACGGTGTGCGCACCTCGCTGCTCTTCGCCATCGCGATGGTCGGCATCTCGTCGGTCGTGGGCGTCGCGGCCGGCGCGATCCAGGGCTATTTCGGCGGCTGGACCGACCTGCTGTTCCAGCGCTTCATCGAAATCTGGGGCTCCACGCCCTTCCTCTACATCATCATCATCACGGCGGCGATCTTCACCATGAACTTCTGGCTGCTGGTCGGTCTGATGGCGCTCTTCTCCTGGACCTCGCTGGTCGGGGTGGTGCGCGCCGAATTCCTGCGCGCACGCAATTTCGAGTATGTCCGCGCGGCCCGCGCGCTCGGGGTGCCGGACCGGACGATCATGTTCCGCCACATCCTGCCCAACGCGATGGTGGCAACGGTGACGCTGATGCCCTTCCTCGTCACGGGTGCGATCAGCGGGCTGGCCGTGCTCGACTATCTCGGCTTCGGCCTGCCCTCCTCCTACCCCTCGCTGGGCGAGCTGACCCTGCAGGCGAAGGAGAACCTGCACGCAAGCTGGCTGGGCTTCACCGCCTTCTTCACCTTCGCGATCCTGCTGTCGCTGCTGGTCTTCATCTTCGAGGGGATCCGGGACGCGTTCGATCCGCGAAAGGTGCTGGCATGAATTCGCTTCTCGATGTGAACGACCTGCGCGTCAGCTTCGGCGAGGCGCACGCGGTCAAGGGCGTCAGCTTCTCGATCGAGCGGGGGGAAACCGTCGCGCTGGTCGGCGAAAGCGGCTCGGGCAAGTCGCTGAGTGCGCTCTCCACCGTCGAGCTGCTGCCCGATACCGCCACCGTCTCCGGCTCGGTCAAGTTCGACGGGCGCGAGATCCGGGGCGCCGACGCGGCCACCCTGCGCGACATCCGCGGGAACGACATCAGCTTCATCTTTCAGGAGCCGATGACCTCGCTCAACCCGCTCCACAAGATCGAGAAGCAGATCGGCGAGTCGCTGGAAATCCACCAGGGCCTGACCGGCGACGCCGCGCGCGCCCGCACGCTGGAGCTGCTGACCCGCGTCGGCATCCCCGACCCCGAAAAGCGGCTGTCGAGCTACCCGCACCAGCTGTCGGGCGGACAGCGCCAGCGCGTGATGATCGCGATGGCGCTCGCCAACGGGCCGAAGCTGCTGGTGGCGGATGAGCCGACCACGGCGCTCGACGTCACGATTCAGGCGCAGATCCTCGACCTGCTCAAGGAGCTGCAGGCGGCCGAGGGGATGGGGATGCTTTTCATCACCCACGACCTGACCATCGTGCGCCGCATCGCCGACCGGGTCTTCGTGATGAAGGATGGAGAAGTGGTCGAAAGCGGCCCGACCGCCGCGATCTTCGACGATCCGCAGCACCCCTACACCAGGAAGCTGCTGGCGGCCGAGCCGTCGGGCGCCCCGGCGCCGATCCCCGCCGCCGCGGACGAGTTGGTCCGCACGGACGACCTGCGCATCTGGTTCCCGATCAAGACGGGCTTCCTGCAGCGCACGACCGATCACGTGAAGGCCGTGAACTCCGCCACGATCAGCCTGCGCGCGGGCGAGACGCTGGGAGTCGTGGGCGAGAGCGGATCGGGCAAGACGACGCTGGCGCTCGCCGTCATGCGGCTCATTTCCTCGGAAGGTCCGATCCTGTTCCTCGGGCGGGATATCCAGGGCCTGACCAATCGCCAACTGCGCCCCGTGCGCGGCGACATCCAGATGGTGTTCCAGGATCCCTACGGCTCCCTCTCACCACGCATGAGCGTGGCGGAGATCGTGGCAGAGGGGCTGGGCGTGCACTTCAAGGGCACGGCGGCTGAGCGGCGCAAGCAGGTGGCGGATATCCTGCAGGAGGTCGGCATCGACCCGGACAGCATGGACCGCTACCCGCACGAATTCTCCGGCGGGCAGCGCCAGCGCATCGCCATCGCCCGCGCGATGATCCTGCGTCCCAAGGTGGTGGTGCTGGACGAGCCGACCTCGGCGCTCGACATGACGGTGCAGGTGCAGATCGTCGAACTGCTGCGGGAGCTTCAGGCCCGCCACGGCCTCGCCTACATCTTCATCAGCCACGATCTGAAGGTTGTGCGCGCGATGAGCCACCGCGTGATGGTGATGCGCCTCGGCGATGTGGTCGAGGAAGGCACGGTCGAGCAGATCTTCGACAATCCGCGCGAGGACTATACCAAGCGCCTGATGATGGCCGCCTTCGAGGCGCATCAATAGCAAAAGGCCCCGGCGCCGTGCCGGGGCCTTCGCGATCTGCCCGAACGCCGATCAGCCCCGCAGGGTGCCGCCCGTCGCCTTCTGCACGGCGGCGACGACCTTTCCGCCCACCGCCTCGATCTCCTTGTCCGTCAGCGTCGCCTCGCGCGGCTGCAGACGCACGGCGATGGCGATGGACTTGCGCCCCTCCCCCATCTGCGCCTCGGCCTTATCGCCTGCGAACACATCGAAGACGCTGACATCCTCGATCAGCTTCTTGTCGGCGCCCTTGGCAGCGCGCACCAGCTTGTCCGCCTCGACATCCGCATCGACGACGAAGGCGAAGTCGCGCTCGACCGCCTGCAACTCGGCGAGGTCCAGCGCCGGGCGGGTCGCACTCTTCTGCTTGGGGAAGGGCACGTTGGCCGGGAACACGGTGAAGGCCACGACCGGCCCCTTCAGGTCCATCGCCGCGACCACCTTCGGGTGCAGTTCGCCGAACACGGCGAGCGGGTTCTTCGGTCCCAGCCCCAGCACGGCAGAGCGGCCCGGGTGGAACCACTCGGGCGCATTGCGCAGCGGCATCAACCGCTCCACCGGCGCACCGATCTCGGCCAGCACCGCCTCCGCATCCGCCTTCGCGTCGTAGAGGTCGACGGCCCGCCGCGTACCGTGCGGGTTACGCGGGGCCACCTGCCCGACCCGCAGGCCGGTCAGCATCAGTTCCTCCTCGCCCGGCTCCCCGCCGGGGAACGCCATGCCCGCCTCGAACAGCGCGAGGTCCGCGAACCCGCGCGCCTGGTTGCGCGCCGCGGCGGCCATCAGGCCGGGCAGCAGCGTCGGGCGCATGTGGCTCATCTCGGAGCTGATCGGATTCTCCAGCCGCACCGCATCGGTGCCGCCGCCGAACAGCGCCGCCTCCTCCTGCTTGATGAAGCTGTAGGTGACGCATTCGTTGTAGCCGAGCGCGGCCGCCTGCCGTCGTGCCGTGGCCACACGCGCCTGCATCGGCGTCAGCACGGGCTTCGGCACCCCGGCCGCCTCGCGCGGCATGGGTTTGCCTTCCAGCTTGGTCAGCGAGGCGACGCGCGCGATCTCCTCCACCAAGTCGGCCTCGCCCTGCACGTCCGGTCGCCAGGATGGCACGCCGACGCTGATCTCGCCTGCCTCGGCCAGCGGCGCGGCGGGCGACAGCGCGGCCATCGCCGCGGCGATGGTGCCCGGCTGCTCGCAATCGAAGCCGAGTGCTTCGAGAATGCGGATCTGCTCGGCGCGCGGGATCTCCATGCCGACGAGGCTGACGACCCGGCCCGGATTGAGCGTGTAGCGTCGCGCCGTATCGGGGATCTCGCCCGCCTCGACGACCTCGGACGCCTCGCCGCCGCAGATGTCGAGGATCATGCGCGTCGCCAGTTCGATGCCCCACGCGACCGAAGCCGGGTCCACGCCCCGCTCGAACCGATAGCGCGCATCGGAATTGATCTTGAGCGCCCGGCCCGTATGCGCGGTGCGCACCGGGTCGAACCAAGCGCTTTCCACGAAGACGTCGGTGGTGGCTTCGGTACAGCCCGAATGCTCGCCGCCCATGATGCCGCCGATCCCCTCGGGGCCGTTCCCGTCCGCGATGATCGTCATGCCGGGGCTGAGCGCATAGTCCTTGCCGTCGAGCGCGAGGATGCTCTCGCCCTCACGCGCGAAGCGGACCTCCAGATCGCCCGCGACCTTGGCCGCGTCGAAGACGTGCAGCGGACGGCCGCGGTCATAGGTCACATAATTGGTGATATCGACCAAAGCCGAGATCGGGCGCAGTCCGATGGCGATCAGGCGCTGCTGCATCCATTTCGGGCTCGGCCCATTCGTGACGCCGCGGATGTGCCGCCCGTGAAAGACGGGGCAGGCCTCGTCCACGACCTCGCCCGCGAGCGTCACGCCGATGGGGCTGGCATAGCCACCCGAGACGGGCTCGATCCCGGCGGGCTTCAGCTTGCCCAGCCCGCGTGCGGCGAGGTCCCGCGCGATCCCGCGCACGCCCAGCGCGTCGGGGCGGTTCGGGGTGATGGCGATCTCGATGGTCGGGTCGTCCATGCCCGCATAATCGATATAGCGCTGGCCGACCTCGGCATCCTGCGGCAGCTCGATGATGCCGTCATGCTCGTCCGACAGCTCCAGCTCCCGCTCGGAGGCCATCATGCCATAGCTCTCGACGCCCCGGATCTTGCCGACCTGGATGGTGGTGTCGATGCCGGGCACGTAATCGCCGGGCTGCGCCACGACGACCTTGATCCCCGCGCGCGCGTTGGGCGCCCCGCAGATGATCTGCTGCTCGCCCTTGTGGGTCTCGACCGTGCAGACGCGCAGGCGGTCGGCGTCGGGATGCTTCTCCGCCGCCTTGACGTAGCCGATGCGGAAGGTGCCGAGCCGCGCGGCGGGATCGTCCACGCCCTCGACCTCCAGCCCCAGATCGGTCAGCGCGTCGAGGATTTCATCGAGGCTCGCCTCGGTGTCGAGGTGGTCCTTCAGCCAGTTCAGCGTGAATTTCATGGCCGTTCTCCGGTAATCGTCGTCTCTTCTGTCGCGGCGAGGTCCTCGATCAGGTCGAACCGCTCCCAGACCAGCATCATGTCGGGCGCGAAGCCGCCATTGCGCGTGAAGTAAGCCTCGTGCCCCGCGCGCCATCCGGCGAGGTCGTCGTCCTCGCCCTCGGCCAGCGCCATCTCCTCGCTCACCTCGTCGAAACGGCAGGTGCGCAATTCCCGCGTCTCGATGACGAAGGCGGGCATGCCGTCATGCTCCAGCGCGATGTCGCGGCGCCCGACGGTCGGCATCGCCTCGGCCCCGGATTCGTAATCGCGCAGCGCGCCGCAGGTCGCCCGCTTCGCCCCCGACCGCACCAGCGCGTTCAACTGGTCGGTCAGCGCCTTCCCGTCCCCGAAGGTGAAGGTCTGCGCGCCGGGATAGCGCGCGCGCAGGGCGTCGAGGCTCATCGGTTCACGCCACGCGCGAGCGTCGGCACGTCGAGCGAGCCGAAGCCGTAATGACGCAGCCAGCGCAGGTCGCTGTCGAAGAAGGCGCGCAGGTCCGGAATTCCGTATTTCAGCATCGCGATCCGGTCGATCCCCATGCCGAAGGCGAAGCCCTGCCATTCGGTCGGGTCGATCCCGCCGGCCTCCAGCACCTTGGGGTGCACCATGCCCGAGCCCAGGATCTCCAGCCAGTCGTCGCCCTCGCCGATCTTCAGCTGACCGCCCGCCCAGGAGCAGCGGATATCCACCTCGGCGCTCGGCTCGGTGAAGGGGAAGTGCGACGCACGGAAGCGCAGTTCGACCCCCTCCACGTCGAAGAAGGCACGGCAGAACTCCTCCAGAGTCCACTTGAGGTTCGCCATCGAGATGTCGCGCCCCAGTGCCAGCCCCTCGACCTGGTGAAACATCGGCGTGTGGGTCTGGTCGTAATCGGCACGATAGACCCGGCCCGGACAGATGATCCTGAGCGGCGCGCCGCGATCCTGCATCGAGCGGATCTGCACCGGCGAGGTATGGGTGCGCAGTACGTGTGGCGGACGCTGGTCGCCCTCGGCCCGCGCCATGTAGAACGTGTCCATCTCCGCCCGCGCGGGGTGATGCGAGGGGATGTTGAGCGCGTCGAAATTATACCAGTCGGTCTCGATCTGCGGGCCTTCGGCGACCGAATAGCCCAGATCGGCGAAGATCGCCGTGACCTCTTCCATCACCTGCGGGACCGGATGCAGCGTGCCCTGCTGACGCGGGCGCGGCGACAGGCTGACGTCGAGCCACTCGGTCCGCAGCCGCTCGTCGAGCGCGACATCGGCCAGCGCCGTCTTGCGCGCGATCAGCGCCGAGTTGATCTCGTTCTTCAGGGCGTTGAGCGCGGGACCTGCCGTCTGCCGCTCCTCCGGCGTCATCTTGCCGAGTTCCCGCATCTTCAGCGCGACCTCGCCCTTCTTGCCGATCGCGCCGACACGGACCTGTTCGAGCGTCTGCTCGTCCGAGGCATCGGCGATGCGGGTCAGCCAGCTCTGGCGCAGGGTGTCAAGATCGGTCATGTCGGGCCTCTGTCGGAACTCGCGCCGGGGGTATCATATGGCCGTCGGAATGCAAGCACGGGCGGGGTTGCGGCGGCCCGCCGCTTTGCCATGCTGTCCGCCTGACAGGGAGCCGCCATCATGCCGCCTGACCGCCTCACCGCCCTTCTCGACTTCGTGCAACGCGCCGAGGCGCTGAAGGACACGCTCCGCTCCGGCCACACGGCGGGCGGGCGGCGCGAAAGCACGGCGGAGCACAGCTGGCGCCTGTGCCTGATGGTGCTGACCTTCCGAAAGGAACTCCACGGCATCGACCTCCTGCGCCTACTGGAGCTCTGCATCCTCCACGACCTCGCCGAGGCCGTGCATGGCGACGTCCCCGCGACCGAGCAGCGCGAAGGCGACGACCGGGCGGAGCGGGAGAGGCGCGCGCTGGAACAGCTGACCGACGGCCTGCCCGCAGATGTTGCCGACCGCATCCGCGCTGCCGCCGCGGAATACGAAGCGGCAGCGACGCCCGAGGCCATCATGGCCAAGGGCTTCGACAAGATCGAGACGATGCTCCAGCACCTCGCGGGCGCGAACCCGCTCGATTTCGACTACGCCTTCAACGTCACCTACGGACGCGCCGCCACCGACCGCCACCCGCTGCTCCGGGCCATCCGCGCACCGGTTGAGGCGGAGACGGCCCGTCGCGCGAGTCTCAGTCGGTCTTGATGACCCGCAGATTGAGCTCGCGCAGCTGCTCGTTGGTCGGCTCCGAAGGGCCGCCCAGCATCAGGTCCTCGGCGCGCTGGTTCATCGGGAACATGATGACCTCGCGGATATTCGCCTCGTCCGCCAGCAGCATCACGATCCGGTCGATACCGGCCGCGCAGCCACCATGCGGCGGCGCGCCGTATTTGAATGCTCCCAGCATCCCGCCGAAGCGTTTCTCGACCTCCGATGCGGGGTAGCCCGCGATCTCGAACGCCTTGAGCATGATCTCCGGCTTGTGGTTGCGGATCGCGCCCGAAATCAGCTCATAGCCGTTGCAGGCGAGATCGTACTGGTAGCCCAGCACCTCCAGCGGATCGCTATTCAACGCGTCCATCCCGCCTTGCGGCATCGAGAACGGGTTGTGCGAGAAGTCGATCTTCCCGTCGTCGTCCTTCTCGTACATCGGGAAATCGACGATCCAGGCGAAACGGAAGCTGTCCTTGTCCGTCAGGCCCAGCTCCTCCCCGATCACATTGCGCGCGCGGCCCGCGACCCCCTCGAACGCGTCGGGCTTGCCCCCGAGGAAGAAGGCCGCGTCACCGACATCGAGGCCGAGCTGCTGGCGGATCGCCTCGGTCCGCTCGGGGCCGATATTCTTGGCCAGCGGCCCCGCCGCCTCCATCCCGTCGCCCTGATCGCGCCAGAAGATATAGCCCATCCCCGGCAGCCCCTGTTCCTGCGCAAACTTGTTCATCCGGTCGCAGAACTTGCGGCTGCCGCCCGTCGGCGCAGGAATGGCGCGGACTTCCGTCCCCTCCTGCTCCAAGAGCTTGGCGAAGATCGCGAAGCCCGAGTCGCGGAAATGCTCGGACACGTCCTGCATCTCGATCGGGTTGCGCAGGTCGGGCTTGTCCGAGCCATACTTGGCCAGCGCCTCGGCATAGGGGATGCGGGGCCACTCGGCCTCGACCTTGCGATCGCCGCCGAACTCCTCGAACAGACCTTGGATCACCGGCTGGATCGTCGCGAACACGTCCTCCTGCTCGACGAAGCTCATCTCCATGTCGAGCTGGTAGAAATCCGTGGGCGAACGATCGGCGCGCGGATCCTCGTCGCGGAAGCAGGGCGCGATCTGGAAGTACTTGTCGAAGCCGCCGACCATGATCAGCTGCTTGAACTGCTGCGGCGCTTGGGGCAGCGCGTAGAACTTGCCCGGATGCAGACGGCTGGGCACCAGGAAGTCGCGCGCGCCCTCGGGGGAGGACGCCGTGATGATCGGCGTCTGGAACTCGTTGAAATCCGCGTCCCACATCCGCTTGCGGATCGACTTCACCACGTTCGAGCGCAGGATGATGTTGTCGTGCAGGCTCTCGCGCCGCAGGTCGAGATAGCGGTACTTCAGCCGCGTCTCCTCGGGGTAGTCCTGATCGCCGAAGACGGGCAGCGGCAGTTCCTCCGCCCGGCCCAGCACCTCCATGTCGCGGATATAGACCTCGATCTCGCCGGTGGGGATGTTCGGGTTTACCAACTCGGGCGCGCGCGCCTTCACCGTGCCGTCGATGCGGATCACCCATTCGGAACGGACGCGCTCCAGCTCCGCGAAGACCGGGCTGTCGCCATCGGCCAGCACCTGCGTCATGCCGTAATGGTCGCGCAGGTCGATGAACAGCACGCCGCCATGATCGCGCACACGGTGCACCCACCCGGCGAGGCGCACGGTATCGCCCACATTGGCGGCGGGCAGGTCGGCGCAGGTATGGCTACGATAGGCGTGCATCATCATCTCCCGAAAGATGGGCGGTTGCGGACCGGACGGATACACCGTGCCGGGCGGGCGAAGTCAAGGGATGCGGCACGTTACCGCCGTCCCGCGAAGAACTCCCGCAACAGGGCCGCCGCCTCGCCCTCGGCAATGCCGGGATAGATCTCGGGCCGGTGATGCGCCTGCGCGCGGTCCAGCACGCGCGCCCCATGCGCCACCCCGCCCGATTTCGGATCCTCTGCCCCGTAATAGAGCCGCGCGATCCGGGCGGCGGCGATCACGCCCGCGCACATCGCGCAGGGCTCCAGCGTCACGTAGAGATCGGCGCCCGGCAGCCGCTCCTGCCCCAGCGCCGCGCAGGCCGCGCGGATTGCCAGCATCTCGGCATGGGCGGAGGGGTCGTTCAGCTCGCGTGTCCGGTTGCCCGCCGCCGCGATCACCTCCCCGCCCAGCACCACCACCGCGCCCACGGGCACCTCGCCACGGGCGGCGGCGGCGCGGGCCTCGTCGAGAGCATGATGCATGTAGCTGCGGAACATGCCCCCTCCCTGCCCTGCCCGACAACGCGCGTCTACTTCTTCTTCGTCCCAAATATCCCCGCCGGAGGCTCCGACACCCGCCACCATTGCGCCGGACGGGGCGGAGGCGTAAGCGTCCCAGCATGAGCAAGGACACACCAGAGGGCGAGCGCATCGCCAAGCGGATCGCGCGCGCGGGCCGCGCCTCGCGCCGGGAGGCGGAGCGCCTGATCGAGGGCGGACGCGTGCGCGTCAACGGCCGCATCATCGACAGCCCCGCGCTGAACGTCACCGATGCCGACCGGATCGAGGTCGACGGCCAGCCTCTGGCCGAGAAGGAGGCCCCCCGCCTCTGGCGCTATTACAAGCCCGTCGGCCTCGTCACCAGCGAGCGGGACGAAAAGGGCCGCGCCACCGTTTTCGACCGCCTGCCGCCGGAATTGCCGCGCGTGCTGAGCATCGGACGGCTCGACCTCAATTCCGAGGGGCTGCTGCTGCTCACGAACGATGGCGAGTTGAAACGACGGCTGGAACTGCCCTCGACCGGCTGGACCCGCAAGTACCGGGTGCGCGCCAAGGGCCAGCCGACCGAGGAGACGTTCAGGCCGCTGGAGCGCGGCATCGTCATCGAGGGCGAGCGGTTCCGCCCGATGTCGGTCACGCTCGACCGACAGCAGGGCGCGAATTGCTGGATGACCATCGCGCTAAAGGAAGGCAAGAACCGCGAGATCCGCCGCGCGCTGGCCGAAGTGGGGCTCGAGGTAAACCGCCTGATCCGCACCAGCTACGGCCCCTTCCAGCTCGGCGAGATGGAGCCGGGCGCGGTCGAGGAGATCAAGGGCAAGGTCCTGCGCGACCAGCTGGGCCTGAAATCCGAACCGCAGGCCGTCCAGCGCGCCAAGCGCACAGCCGAAGCCGCCGCGCGCGCCGGGGCGAAACCGGGTGGCAAGCCGGGCGGTCGCGGCCCCACCGGCAGGCCCGGCCCTAAGCCCGCCGGGCGCGGCGGCAAACCCGCCGGCGACCCGTCGCGCAGCCTGCGCAAGAAGCGGTAAAGACTCGAGAGCATGGGTATCATCTAGCGGCAGCCCGGCGGCACCGCCGGGCAGCCCCCGACCGCCCCCCCGGGCGGGGGCTTCACCCCCACCCGCGGTCGGGAACTGCCCTCATCGCTCAATTGCTAAGCGGCTCCGTTCGAAGACCTAGAGCCCCGGATAGATCGGGAAGCGGTCGCACAGTGCCTTGACCTTGGCGCGCACCGCGGCCTCGACCTCGGCGTTGCCGTCCTCGCCATTCGCGGCCAACCCGTCGACGACCTCGACGATCAGGTTGCCGATCTCCTCGAACTCCGCCTCGCCGAAGCCGCGCGTCGTGCCCGCGGGCGTGCCGAGCCGGATGCCGCTCGTCACCGTCGGCTTCTCGGGGTCGAACGGCACGCCGTTCTTGTTGCAGGTGATGTGCGCGCGGCCCAGCGCCGTCTCGGTCGCATTGCCCTTCACGCCCTTGGGCCGCAGGTCGACCAGCATCAGATGCGTATCCGTCCCGCCCGTCACGATGTCGAGCCCGCCTTTCATCAGCGTCTCGGCCAGCTTCTGCGCGTTGCGGATCACCTGCGCCTGGTAGTCCTTGAAGCCGGGACGCAGCGCCTCGCCGAAGGCCACGGCCTTCGCCGCGATCACGTGCATCAGCGGGCCGCCCTGGATGCCGGGGAAGATGGCGGAGTTCACCTTCTTCGCGATCGTCTCGTCATCGGTCAGGATCATGCCGCCGCGCGGGCCGCGCAGGGTCTTGTGCGTCGTGGTCGTCGCGACATGCGCGTGCGGGAACGGCGAGGGGTAATGCCCCGCCGCGACCAGCCCGGCGAAATGCGCCATGTCGACCAGCAGCCACGCGCCGACGCTGTCCGCGATCTCGCGCATCCTGGCGAAGTCGATGATCCGCGGAATGGCTGAGCCACCGGCGATGATCATCTTCGGCTGATACTCGGTGGCGAGCCGCTGCACCTCGTCATAGTCGAGCTCGTTGTCCTGGCGGCGCACGCCGTACTGGACCGCGTTGAACCACTTGCCCGACTGGTTCGGTTTCGCCCCGTGGGTCAGGTGCCCGCCCGCGTCGAGGCTCATCCCCAGGATCGTGTCGCCCGGCTGCAGCAGGGCGGTGAACACGCCCTGGTTGGCCTGGCTGCCGGAATTGGGCTGCACATTGGCGAAGCCGCAGCCGAACAGCTCCTTCGCGCGGTCGATGGCGAGGTTCTCGGCCACGTCGACATATTGGCACCCGCCATAGTAACGCCGCCCCGGATAGCCCTCGGCATATTTGTTGGTCAGGACCGAGCCCTGCGCCTCCATCACGGCAGCGGAGACGATGTTCTCCGACGCGATCAGCTCGATCTCGTCGCGCTGGCGGCCCAGCTCGTCGGTCATGGCGGCGAACAGCTCCGCATCGCGGGTGGACAGGCTCTCGGTGAAGAAGCCCTCGTCGCGGGTGGTCTCGGTCATCGGTATATCCTCGACATGGATGGGACGTATGCCGACAGCGGATACAGCACGCCCCGCGGCTTGGAAACAGGACGAACGACAGGTTCTGGCGGCATTGCGGCACGTGGCGCGTTCCCATCGGAAACCTGCACCCCGTCCCGCGACGGGTCGGGCGCGACAGCGATCGCCGCAATCCCGTCCTCTCGCGCGTTTCAGGCGGGCATTGCCAACCGCATCGGCCGAATCGCGCGCCCGGACGACTTTCGACGAAAAACCCGTAAATTCCCGCTTGCACCCCCCCGGCGATTCCCCTAATTACCCGCTCACAGCGCGGCGAGGCTGACCACTCGCCACCGGATGCGCCCTTCGTCTAGTGGTCTAGGACGCCGCCCTTTCACGGCGGAAACACGGGTTCGAGTCCCGTAGGGCGTACCACTTCCACCCTGCATCCCCGCGGATCGCCACGGCCGAAATGCGCGCCGTCGTGATTTCTTCGCTTTACAACCCTGCGGAACGCTCACACGATATCTTGTGTGGGCGCGGCAATGCACGCGCTCATATCGAGCAGCTCACAAGCCCTTGCGGGCATGTCCGGCGAGGGCGCACCACGAAAGGGAGCGCAGCATGACCACGCTGGACCATTATCTGACTGCCGAGGATGCCGACCCCATCGACATCGTCGAGACGCTGGCCTCGCATCGCGACTGGGATTTCGACCGTGTCGCCGACAACCAGATCGCGATGGGCATCGAGGGCACGTGGCAGACCTATTCGCTCAGCCTCGCCTGGTCGCCCTATGACGAGACGCTGCGCCTCGTGTGCACCTTCGAGATGGAGATCCCCGACGATCGCCGCCCCGCCGTGCTGGAGGTCATCGACGGCGCGAACGACTGCATCTGGAACGGCAGCTTCACCACCTGGCCCGACCAGAACATGATCGTGTTCCGCTACGGGCTGAACCTGGCGGGCGGGGCGTCCGCCTCGGGCGCGCAGATCGACGACATGATCGCCGCCGCGATCCATGCGTGCGAGCGCTACCTGCCCGCCTTCCGCCTGTCGCTGGAGGCGGACGCCTGTCCGCAGGCGGCTCTGGGCATCGCCATGTCGGAAGCGTATGGTCGAGCCTGAGAGGCAACGACCGGAGCGCTGTATGACACTCGAGACGATCGACCGCCGCGGCCTTGTCCTGCTGGGCTGCGGCAAGATGGGAACCGCCATGCTCGAAGGCTGGCTGTCGCGGGGAATCAGCCCCGCCTCCGTCACGGTGATCGACCCCTACCCCTCCGCCCGGCTGGAGGCGCTGCAGGAAGAAGGGCTGCGCCTCAATGCCGAGCTGCCGCAGGACCCCGCAATCTGCATCCTCGCGGTCAAGCCGCAGATGATGTCGGACGCGCTTCCGCAGATCAGCGATCTGGCGCGCGGCGGTACGATCTTTCTCTCGATCGCCGCGGGCACGCCGATTTCCTATTTCGAGGACATGATCGGGCGCAGGGCCGTGATCGTGCGCGCCATGCCCAACACGCCCGCCGCCGTCGGGCGCGGCATCACCGCCATCGTCGGCAACGCGGCGGCGGGGGCGGACGCGCTCGACATGGCCGATGAACTGTTGCGCGCCGTCGGCCAGACCGTGCGGCTCGACAACGAGGGGCAGATGGATGGCGTGACGGCGCTGTCGGGCTCCGGCCCGGCCTATGTCTTCCACATGATCGAGGCGATGGCCGCGGCGGGGGCCGAGGTGGGGCTGCCCGCCGAGCTGTCCATGAAACTCGCCCGCGCGACCGTGGGCGGTGCCGGCGCCCTGGCCGAGGAGGCGGACGAGACGCCCGACCAGCTCCGCGTCAACGTCACCTCGAAGGGCGGCACGACCGCCGCGGCGCTCGACGTGCTGATGAACGAGGAAACCGGACTGAAACAGTTGATGGCCCGCGCGATCCGCGCCGCGGCCGATCGCTCGAAGGAACTCGGGCAATAGGAGGAGACCCCCATGACCAACAGCTTCAACCCGTTCGATCCCGAGGCGATGATGGCGATGATGAAGCAGATGCCCTTCGCCGACATGATGGCGCAGATGCCCGGCATGGACGCCTCCGCCTTCACCCAGATGCAGGAACGCAACATGGAGGCGTTCCGCGCCGCCAGCACCGCGGCTTCCGAGGCCTACCAGCAGCTCTTCGCCCGGCAGGTCGAGTTGATGCAGTCGATGATGAGCGAGGCGAAGGCCAGCGCCGATGCCGCCCGCGACCCGTCGCGTGCGCATGAGATCATGCAGGCCGGTATGGAGAAAGCCATGCAGCACGCCTCCGAACTCGCCTCGGAAACGCAGAAGGCCAATGCTCGCGCGTGGGACATCGTCTCCACCCGGATGCGCGAATCGATGGCGGAGCTTCAGGACATGGCGAAGCGGACGTGAGCGACACGATTTCCTTCGACGAATTCCTCAAGGTCGACGTTCGGGTCGGCACGGTCAGACGTGCCGAACCCTTCCCCGAGGCGCGCCGCCCGGCGATCAAGCTCTGGATCGATTTCGGCGACGAGATCGGCCAGCGCAAGTCCTCCGCCCAGATCACCGCGCATTACGATCCCGACGGCCTGGTCGGAAAGCAGGTCATGGCCGTGGTGAACTTCCCGCCCCGCCAGATCGGCCCCTTCATGTCCGAGGTCCTGGTGCTTGGCCTGCCCGACGATGACGGGGAAATCCGGCTCGTCGGCCCGGACGGCCCGGTGCCCACGGGCGGACGCCTGCACTGATGCGCCTCTTCGTGACGCGACGCCTGCCGCAGCGGGTGATGGAGCGCGCCCGCGACATGGGCGCCGATCTGCATGACAGCGACGAGGTGCTCGACGCGGACGCCCTGCGCGCCGCCTTGCGCGACTACGACGCGATCCTCTGCACGATCGGCGACCGTTTCGACGCGGACCTCTTCGCCACTGATGTCCGCACGAAGCTGCTCGCCAATTTCGGCGTCGGCTACAACCACATCGACGTGGAGGCCGCGCGTGCCGCCGGCGTCACCGTCACCAATACGCCCGGCGTGCTGACCGACGCGACCGCCGATCTCGCCATGACGTTGATGCTGATGGTCCTGCGCCGCGCGGGCGAAGGCGAGCGGATGGTCCGCGCGGGCGACTGGTCCGGCTGGACACCGACCCAGATGCTCGGCCGTGGCGTCACCGGACGCACGCTCGGCATCGTCGGCATGGGCCGGATCGGCCAGGCGATGGCGGCGCGCGCGCATCACGGCTTCGGCATGGAGATCGTCTACTACAACCGCTCCGCCAAGGATCTGCCCTTCCCCGCCCGCCGTCTCGACACGGTCGAGGCGGTCGCCGCCGGGTCGGACGTGGTGGCGCTGCACGTCCCCGCAGGCCCCGAGACACGGCATATCTTCGGCGCGCACGCCATCGCTTCCATGCGACCCGAGGGCGTGCTGGTCAACACCGCCCGCGGCGACGTGCTGGACGAGACGGCACTGATCGCCGCGCTGCAAGAGGGTCGTATCGGCGGCGCGGGACTGGACGTCTACGAAAACGAGCCGACCGTCCCGAACGCGCTGCGCGCCCTCGAAAACGTCGTGCTGCTGCCGCATCTGGGCTCCGCCACGCTGGAGGTGCGCGAGGCGATGGGCATGATGGCGCTCGACAACGTCGCCGCGCATGTGGAGGGCAGAGACCTGCCGAACCCGGTATGACCGACCTGACCCGCATCGAGGAAGCGCTGGCCGACGCCCTGCGCACGGTCGAGGAGCTCAACGAGGTCGTGACCGATCAGGCGAGCCGGATAGAACTGCTCGAACGCCGAGTCGCCCTCCTGATGCAGCGCGCGGCGGAGCAGGAAGCCGACCAGCTGACCGGCGCCCCGCTGGCGGACCAGAAGCCACCGCATTGGTAGGTGGCGAGCCGCGCATCGCCGAGCCGCGGTGCCATAGCTAGACTGCACCAAGCCGCGCATCGCTGGGCCGCGGCACGGCGATCGTCAGTTGGAGCGGAGCGCTTTATGGCTGCCAAGTCCGCAAGAGCTCTGAATGTCGCGCCTCCATCAGCCAAATCGCCGTGCCGGGGGGCGGCCCGGCGATGCGCGGCGGCCTGCGGCCTTGATTCCGCGCTTGGTGTGCTGGTCAGACCAAGCACCACTCCGGCACCCAGCCCTCACCCCGCGCGCCACTGCACCAGCGCCAGCCGTGCTGCGCGGGACCGGCCTCCACCTCTTCCCCAGCCTTCACCGTCAGCTCCAACGCCGAGTAGTCGCGTAGCGCCCGCCCTCTGGCCACCAGATCGTCCGGCACCCAGCCCACACGCTCGCCCGCCTCGGCCCACAACCAGCGATGCCTATCCCAGATATCCTCGCGCCCGGTCAGCCGCACCGCCTCCCCCGCCCGCAGGCGGATCGGGTCCGCATAGCTCGCCGTCCAGTCCGCTATGACTCTCACGCCACCTTGCCCGCGGCGGCCGCGTCCGGGCGACGGCGCGGCTTCGGATCGCGCCGCTCCCCGATCGAGCGGCAGACCAGGATCACCGGCAGCAACCCGAACGCCACGATCACAAGGCTCGGCAGCGCCGCCTGCGCCAGCCGCTCGTCCGAGGCGAGCCGATGCGCCTGCACCGCCAGCGTGTCGAAATTGAAGGGCCGCATGATCAGCGTCGCGGGCAACTCCTTCATCACATCGACGAAGACGATCAGCAGCGCCGTCATTACCGTTCCCTTCAAGAGCGGCACATGCACGCCCAGCAGCACCCGCCCCGGCCCGCGCCCCAGCGTGCGCGCCACAGCGTCGACGCTGGGCGCGACCGTCCCCATTCCCGCGTCCAGCGCCGACAGCGCGGCGGCCATGAAGCGCGACATGTAGGCGATGACCAGCAGCCAGATCGACCCAGTGAACAGCAGCCCGGTGTCGATCCCGAAATTTGCCTCCATCACCCCGTCGATCAGGTTGTCGAGCCGGGCGAAAGGCACCAGCAGTCCCACCGCGATCACCCCGCCCGGCACGGCATAGCCCAGCCCCGCCACCAGCGTCAGCGCCGTCGCGGCCCGTCCCGCCCGCAGCCGTGCGGCGAAGGCGATCAGCAGCGCGCCCGCCACCGTCACCACCGCCGCCGTACCCGCAAGGATCAGCGAGTTCGCCATGAACATCCGGTAACGCGGGTCGAGCAGGCTCTGGTTCGCCTCCGACGCCATCAGCCCCAGCATGGCCACCGGAATGACGAAACCGGCGAGGATCGGCACCGCACAGGCGGCGCAGGCCAGCCCGCCCCGCCAGCCAGTCAGCTCGGTCGCGTCCATCCCCGCGAGCTTTCCCGCCAATCCGCGCATATGCGCCCGCGCCCGCCCGCGCTGGATGCGCTCCAGCGCCGCGAGCAGCAGCGCGAAGCTCAGCAGGCACAGCGCGAGTTGCGCCGCCGCCGCCCGGTCTCCCATCGAGAACCACGCCTGGTAGATGCCGGTCGAGAAGGTCTGCACCCCGAAATAGCTGACCGTGCCGTAATCGGCGATCGTCTCCATCACCGTCAGCGCCACGCCGCCCGCGATGGCGGGCCGCGCGATCGGCAGGCTGACCCGCCAGAACGCGCGGAACGGCCCCTGCCCCAGCGTGCGCGCGGCGAGATAGGCGCTCGCGGATTGCTGACGGAACGCCGCGCGCGCCAGCAGGTAGACGTAAGGGTAGAGGCAGATCACCAGCATCGCCGCCGCCCCGCCGGTGGACCGCACCTCGGGGAACCAGTAGTCGCGCCGCCCCCACCCGAACAGTTCGCGCAGGCCCGTCTGCACCGGGCCGGGATAGTCGAGCAGCGTGGTATAGGCATAGGCAAGCACGTAGGCCGGGAAGGCCAGCGGCAGCGCCAGCGCGATCTCCACCAACCGCCGCCCCGGAAAGCGGTAGAGCGTGACGAGCCATGCCGCCCCCGTGCCCAGCACCGCCGTGCCGGTGGCGACCAGCACCACCAGGATCAGCGTCGTCATGGCGTAGCGCGGCAGCACCGTCGCAGCGAGCCCGCGCCAGGTCTCCAGATCGCCCAGAAGTGCTGCGATCACGGCGGCGACCATCGGCAGCACGCACAGCGCGGCCACCGCCCAGCCTGCCCGGATCATGCCCCTGTCGCCCATCTCGCCCCTTGCCGATACCCGACCGTCGCGCTCGGGAATACCCCGCCCGGCGGGCGGGGGCAAGCGCAGGCCCCATGACGGCGGCCGCTTGTGCCCTATCCTTGCGCAGAACCCGCGCGTCGGTCAGGCTCTGACCGGACTGCCGCAGGCCCCGGACGCCGAAAAAGGATACCAGACGATGACCACCACCACAGTCGAGACCCGGCCCATCGGCGGGCAGAAACCCGGCACCTCCGGCCTGCGCAAGAAGACCAAGGTGTTCATGTCGCCGCACTACGTCGAGAATTTCGTGCAGGCGATCTTCAACGCGATCGGCGGGGCCGAGGGCAAGACCTTCGTGGTCGGCGGCGACGGGCGCTATTTCAACGAACAGGCGATCCAGGTCATCCTGCGCATGGCCGCGGCCAACGGGGCCGCGCGCTGCATCGTCGGCATGGGAGGGCTGCTGTCGACGCCCGCGGCCTCCAACCTCATCCGCATGCGAGAGGCCGATGGCGGGCTGATCCTGTCGGCCAGCCATAACCCCGGCGGGCCGGACGAGGATTTCGGGATCAAGTACAACACCGCCAATGGTGGCCCCGCGCCCGAAGGCGTGACCGCCGCGATCCACGAGGCGACGCAGGGCATCACCCAGTTCAAGCGACTGGAAACCCACGATGTCGACCTGTCGCAGACGGGCGAGAAGACGATCGGCGACATGACGGTCGAGGTCGTGCACCCGGTCGCGGAATACGCAGCCCTGATGCAGGTCCTCTTCGATTTCGACGCGATCCGCGACCTCTTCGCCTCCGGCTTCACCATGCGGTTCGACGCGATGCACGCGATCACCGGCCCCTACGCGACCGAGATCCTCGAAGGCCAGCTCGGCGCGCCCGCGGGCACCGTGATGAACGGGACACCGAAGCCCGATTTCGGCGGCGGCCATCCCGACCCGAACCCGGTCTGGGCGCATGAGCTGATGGACGTGATGATGGCCGACGACGCGCCCGATTTCGGCGCGGCCTCCGATGGCGACGGCGACCGCAACATGATCCTGGGCCGCGGCATCTACGTCACCCCCTCCGACAGCCTCGCCGTGCTGGCCGCCAACGCGCATCTGGCGCCGGGCTACGAGGACGGGCTGACCGGCGTCGCCCGCTCCATGCCCACCAGCCGCGCCGCCGACCGCGTGGCCGAGAAGCTCGGCATCCCCGCCTTCGAGACGCCGACCGGCTGGAAATTCTTCGGCAACCTGCTCGACGACGGGCAGGCGACGCTCTGCGGCGAGGAATCCGCCGGCACCGGCTCCGACCACGTGCGGGAGAAGGACGGCCTCTGGGCGGTACTCCTGTGGCTCAATATCCTCGCCAAGCGCGGGCAAAGCGTCGCGGAAATCCTGCGCGAGCATTGGGCCGAATACGGGCGCAACTACTATTCCCGCCACGACTATGAGGGTGTCGACGCCCCGGCGGCGGAGCGGATGATGGACGACCTGCGCGCCCGTCTGCCCGAGCTGCCGGGCCAGACCTTCGCCGGGCTGACGGTCGAGGCGGCGGACGATTTCGCCTATACCGACCCGGTCGACGGCTCGGTGGCGGAAAAGCAGGGCATCCGCATCCTGCTCAGCGACGGCGCGCGCATCGTCCTGCGCCTGTCGGGGACCGGCACGGTCGGCGCCACGCTGCGCGTCTATCTCGAACAGGTGGAGGAAGACCCCGCCCGCTTCGACCGCGACCCGCAGGCAGCCTTGGCGGACGTGATCGCGGCGGCGGAGTGGATCGCGGGCATCCAGGACGCGACGGGCCGCGACGCGCCGGACGTGCGGACCTGAGCGGATGCTGACCGAAACGGCCAAAGACGCGCTCGCCGACCTGACCGGAGCGGACCGCGATCTGTTCTCGCTGCGCCTCGACCGCTCGGCCGACGACCTGTTCGCCCCGTTCGACCGGCTCTACGGGCACCAGCCGAACCATGCCGAGGCGCGCGCGCGTCTGATCGACGTGCTCGCGACCCGCTGGGCATCGCGGCCCGCCGATCTCAAGGCGCTCGACCTCAAGCGCGATCTGGAGCCGGACTGGTTCCTGCGCCCCTCGATGGTCGGCTACGTGTTCTACATCGACCGGTTCGCTGGCAAGCTGCGGGACGTGCCCGATCACCTCGACTATCTCGAAGAGCTCGGCGCGACCTACGTGCACCTGATGCCCTGCCTCAAACCGCGCGAGGGCGACAACGATGGCGGCTATTCCGTGCAGGACTACCGCCAGATCGACCCGCGCTTCGGCACGATGGCGGATTTCGAGGCCCTCACCGCCGCCTTTCGCGAGCGCGGCATCTCAACCTGCATCGACCTCGTCCTGAACCACACGGCCCGCGAACACGAATGGGCCGAACGCGCCCGGGCGGGCGACGCGAAGTATCAGGCCTATTACCGCCTGTTCGACGACCGCACGCTGCCCGATCGCTACGAAGAGACGTTGCTGGAGATCTTCCCCGAACAGGCGCCCGGCAACTTCACCTGGGACGAGGCGATGGGCAAATGGGTCTGGACGACCTTCAACACCCATCAGTGGGACCTGAACTGGGAAAACCCCGACGTGATGGTCGAGATCGTGGACATCATGCTCGACCTCGCCAATCGCGGCGCCGAGGTGCTGCGCCTCGACGCCGTCGCCTTCATGTGGAAGCGGATGGGCACCCAGTGCCAGAACCAGCCCGAGGTGCACGACATCCTTCAGGCCCTGCGCGCCGCCTGCTGCATCGCCGCCGCGGGCGTAATCCACAAGGCGGAGGCCATCGTCTCCCCCGTCGATCTGATCCCCTATCTCGGCGCGGGGCGGCACACGGGCAAGGTCGGCAACATCGCCTATCACAACAGCCTGATGGTGCAGTTCTGGTCCGCACTCGCCAGCCGTGACACCGGGCTGATGACCCGCGTGCTGACCGACCATTTCCCGACCGGCCATCAGAACGCGACCTGGGGGACCTATCTGCGCTGCCACGACGATATCGGCTGGGCGATCACGGACGAGGACGCGGGCGCGCTCGGTTTCTCGGGGGCTGCCCATCGCGATTTCCTGGCGGAGTTCTATCGCGGGAATTTCGACGGCAGCTTCGCGCGCGGCGTGCTGTTCCAGTACAACCCGGCCACGAACGACAAGCGCTCGAACGGCGCGCTCGCCTCGCTGGCGGGGTTGGAGGCGGCGACGACGGACGGCGCGCGCGACGACGCCATCGCGCGGATTCTCATGGGCCACGCGCTGATCGCCAGTTTCGGCGGCATCCCCCTGATCTACATGGGCGACGAGATCGGGCTGACCAACGACCACGCTTGGCGCGACCACTCGCGCGGCGAGGATGACAGCCGCTGGATCCACCGACCGCTGATGGACTGGGACGCCGCCGCGCGTCGCAGCGATCCCGATACTGTCGAGGGGCGCATCTTCGCGGGCGTGCAGGACATCATGGCCCGTCGCGCCCGCACGCCGCAGATCCACGGCGCCCGCCCGCGCGAGATCCTGCCGGTGCCCGCCCCCGGCCTCTTCGCCTTCCGCAGGCTTGGCAACGAGGCGCCGCTCATCTGCGTCTTCAACTTCGCCGAGCGCGAAGCCTTCGTGCATGGCGACTGGTGGCGGCAGGCGGGCGTGACCGACTGGCAGGACGTGCTGAACGCGCACGGGCCCGACTGGCAGGGCGACGCGATCCGCGTGCCGCCCTACGCGGCGATGTGGGTGGTCTGAGCGCTCAGAAGCAGCCGCCACCGCGCGCCGTGACCGCGTCGTCGAGCCTGCGCGCCGCCTCGATATAGGCGGCGGTGCGCAGGTCGCACTCGAACTCGGCGGCGGTCTCGCGCACGGCCTTTGCCCGCTCGGTCATCCGCTCTTTCAACCGCCGGTCGACCTCGTCGGGGGCGATGATCTCGCCCGACCGGCCCGCGACCCATTCCAGCCAGGACACGTAGACGCCACCCGCATTGGCCAGCACGTCCGGGGCGACCTCGATCCCCGCCTCGCGCAGGGCCTCGTCCGCCTCGGGAAGGACCGGGCCGTTCGCTATCTCGACGATGGCCTTGCAGTTGAGCTTGCCGACCATCTCCTCGTCGATCTGCCCGCCCAGCGCCGCGGGCACCAGCACGTCGCACTCGACCTCGAAGATCGCGTCGCTGTCGCGCGTATCGCCATCCATGTCCGCGACCGACCCGCCATCCTCCTTCGCCTTGTCGAGCGCGTCGGGGTCCAGCCCCTCCGGATCCACCACCGTCCCGCCACTATCGGCCACCGCGACGATCTTCCACCCGGCGTCGTGCGCGAACCGCACGAAATGCCGCCCGCCCGATCCGTAGCCCTGCACCGCGACCCGCTTCTCCCCGTCCGCGACGCCCAGCGCCTCGGCCAGTTCCTCCAGCGCCAGGAACGCCCCGCGCCCGGTGGCGGGCGCACGCCCTTCCAGCCCGCCCGCGACAGGCGGCTTGCCGGTCACGACGTCGGGGCTGTGCTGATGATGGAGCTGTCCCCAGTAATCCGCGATCCACGCCATCTCGCGCGCGCCGGTTCCGACATCGGGGGCGGGAATATCGCGCGCGGGGCCGAAGACACGCGCGTAATGTTCGACGAAGGTGCGGGTCAGCCGCTCCTTCTCCGCTAGGGTCAGATCGCCGTAATCGACCTGGATACCACCCTTCCCGCCGCCGAAGGGCAGGTGCATGACGGCGCATTTCACCGTCATCCAGAACGCGAGCGTCTGGACCTCGTCGGCATTGGTCGAATGGTGAAAACGCAGCCCGCCCTTCGTAGGCCCGAGCAGGTCGTCATAGCGGCAGCGCCAGGCCTTCAGCAGCAGCAGGCTGCCATCGTCCCGCCGCAGCGGCAGGGAGGCCGCCAGCGTCTCGCGCGGGTAGGACAGACGCTCCGCCAGATCCTCGGTCACGTCCGCCATCTTCATCGCGTCCACCAGACGCTGGCGTGCATTGCTCAGCTGGTCGCCCATCGTACCCTCCCGTCATTCGGTCGGGAGGGCAGGTGGGTCCGCCAGCGCTCCGGTCAAGCGCCCGCGTCACCTGCGTGCTTGGCCTCGAGCGCCGCGATCCGCGCTTCGAGCGCCGCATTCTCCTCGCGCGCCTTCTGGGCCATCGCGCGCACGGCATCGAATTCCTCGCGCGTGACGAAGTCGCGATCGGCCAGCCAGCGGTCCATCATCGACTTCATCGCGTTCTCCGCTTCGGTGCGCGCGCCCTGCGCCACGCCCATCGCGTTGGTCATCAGCTGGCTCATATCGTCCAGGATCCGGTTGCGGGTCTGCATCCTTGGGGCCCTCCTCGTGGCTATGTCACTGATATGGTGAGCACGCGTGCAAAGGGCAAGTCAGGCGCTTGACCCGCCCCGCACGCCGTGGGCAAACAGGGCGCATCGCAGCCGGAGACGCCCATGCCCTTTCCCGAGATCGACCCCGTCGCCCTGCAGATCGGGCCTCTCGCCCTGCGCTGGTATGCGCTTGCCTATATCGTGGGCATCGTCGGCGGCTGGTGGCTGGCCGCCCGCATCGCGCGGCGCGACCACCTGTTCGGTCCGCAGGGTGCCCCCGCCACACCCAAGCAGATCGAGGATTTCATCACCTGGCTGATCCTCGGCATCATCGCGGGCGGGCGGCTGGGCTATGTCCTGTTCTACCGTCCCGGCTACTACCTGCAGAACCCGCTGGAAATCGTGCAGGTCTGGGACGGCGGGATGAGCTTCCACGGCGGCTTCCTCGGCGTCTGCATCGCGATGGTGCTGTGGACCCGCCGCCACAACGTGCCGCTGATGTCGCTCGCGGACCTCGCCGCCGTGGTCACTCCGATCGGCCTGTTCCTGGGCCGCGTCGCCAACTTCATCAACGGCGAGCTCTGGGGTCGCCCGACGGACGTGCCCTGGGGCGTCGCCTTTCCCGGGCAGCGCGCGCAGGACTGTTTCGGCGTCCCGGCCGATCAGGTCTGCCTGCGCCATCCCTCGCAACTCTACGAGGCCTTCCTCGAAGGCGTCGTCCTCTTCGGCATCCTGCTCGCGCTCGTCTGGGTGTGGAAGGGGCTGCGCCGCCCCGGCCTCGCCACGGGCATCTTCTTCGCGGGCTACGGCCTGTCGCGCTTCATCGTGGAGTTCTTCCGGCAGGGCGACGCGCAATATATCGGCCCCGACAACCCGTTCGGGCAGGTGATCCGCTTCGGCGACAGCGCTTGGGCGGGGCTGAGCATGGGGCAGATCCTGTCCCTGCCGATGATCGTCGTCGGGCTGGCGCTGATCCTCTGGGCGCTGCGCCGCCGTCCCGCATGACCGCCCTGATGCCGCATCTGCGCCGCCAGATCGCGGCGGCGGGGCCGATCAGCGTGGCGGAGTACATGCAGACCTGCCTGCAACACCCCGAGCACGGCTACTACATCACCCGCGATCCCTTCGGCGCGGCAGGCGATTTCACCACCGCGCCCGAGGTGCACCAGATCTTCGGCGAGATGATCGGCCTCGCCCTCGCGCAGGCCTGGCTCGATCGTGGCGGCGGCCCCGCCCGGCTGGTCGAGCTGGGACCGGGCCGCGGCACCCTGATGGCCGACATCCTGCGCGCGACCGCACGCGTGCCGGGCTTCCACGAGGCGATCGACATTCACCTCGTCGAGACCAGCCCGACCCTGCGGACCCTGCAGCGCGAGACGCTCGCGGGTCACGAGATCCACTGGCACGCAAGCCTCGCTGACGTGCCCGACGGCCCGCTGCTGCTCCTCGCCAACGAATTCTTCGACGCCCTGCCGATCCGCCAGTTCCTGCGGCGGGGCGAAGGCTGGGCCGAACGCTGCGTGACGTCCTCCGGCGACGGACTGGCCTTCGCCCTCTCGCGCCCCGCACCCCAGCCGGTCCTCGACGCGCTGTTCGGGCCGGTGGCGGAGGACACGCTCGTCGAATGGTGCCCCGCTGCCAGCCCGATCATGGAGGAGATCACCCGCCGCCTGCGCATCGGCGGTGCCGCGCTGATCCTCGACTACGGCGCGTGGGACGGGACCGGCGACACGCTCCAGGCGCTCAAGGCCCAGCGCCCCGTCGATCCGCTCGCCACGCCGGGCGAGGCCGACCTCACCGCGCATGTCAATTTCTCCCATCTCGCCCGCGCCGCAAGTCTGCCCTGCGGGATCGAGGATCAGGGTGCCTTCCTTGAACTGCTCGGCATCACCGCCCGCGCGCAGGCGCTGGTCGCCCGCGACCCCGGCGTCGTCGCCGCGCATCGACGGTTGACGCATCCGGATGAAATGGGAACGCTCTTCAAGGTGCTGGGACTGGCCGCCACGGGCGCGCCGCTTCCCGGCTTCCGCAATTTCGGACCGGGGGACGCACGCGCATGACACTGGAAATCCTCGCCTCGGACCTGCTCGCGCCCGTGCGGCACGGCTTCTTCACCCGGCGCGGCGGCGCGTCCTCGGGCATCTTCGCCGGGCTCAACTGCGGCCCCGGCTCCTCCGATCAGGCAGAGGCCGTGCGCATCAACCGTGGCCGCGTGGCAGAGGCGATGGGCGTCACGCCCGCCTCGCTGATCTCGCTGCATCAGGTCCACTCCCCCGACGTCGTGACCGTGCACGAGGTCCCGGCGGAGCGTCCCCGCGCCGATGCGATGGTCACGGACCGCCCCGGCCTCGCGCTGGGCATCCTGACCGCCGATTGCGCGCCAGTCCTGTTCGCCGATCCCGACGCAGGCGTGATCGGTGCCGCGCATTCCGGCTGGAAAGGGGCCGTCGGCGGCGTGCTGGAGGCGACCATCGAGGCGATGGAGGCACTCGGCGCGAAACGCGACGCCATCCGCGCCGTCATCGGCCCGACCATCAGCCAGCGCAATTACGAGGTCGGTCTCGACTTCATGGACAATCTGCTCGCCGAGGACGACGCGAACAGCCGCTTCTTCGCGGGCGGGCGCGATGCCGACCACGTCCAGTTCGACCTGCCCTCCTACGCCCTGACCCGCCTGCGCGACGCGGGGGTGGAGGCGGAATGGACAGGTCACTGCACCTATGCCGAGCCCGACCGCTTCTTCTCCTACCGCCGCTCGACCCACCTGAAGGAGGCCGATTACGGCCGCCTGATCGCGAGCATCCGCCTGTGACCTTCGACGCCGCCGAACATGCTGCCCGCCGCGCCCGCCTCGACGAGGCAATGACCGACCGTGGCCTCGACGCGCTCCTTATGTTCGCCCCCGACAGCCACTACTGGCTGACGGGCTTCGACACGTTCGGTTTCTGCTTCTTCCAGTGCCTGATCTACGCGAACGGCAAGGCCCACCTCCTCACCCGCTCCGCCGACCTGCGGCAGGCGCAACTCACCTCCGACATCGAGGACATCCGCATCTGGACCGACGGGCGCGACGACCCCGCGGCGATGCTGTCCGACTGGCTGCGCGAGCTCGGGATCGCTGGCCGCATCGGCGTCGAGACCGAGACCCACGGCCTGACCGCCGCAAACGGGATGCGCCTCTTCGCCGCCCTGCCCGACCTGGTGGAGGCGAGCGACCTCGTCCCCACCCTCCGCCTCACCAAATCCCCGGCCGAGATCGCCTGCCTGCGCCGCGCGGGCGAGCTGACCGATAAGGGCTACGAGGCCGCCCTGCCCCTGATCGCGCCCGGCGCGGACGAAGGCGAGATCCTCGCCGCCCTGCAAGGCGCCATCTTCGCGGGCGGCGGCGATTTCCCCGCCAATCCGGTGGTCATCGGCTCGGGCGAGCGCGCGCTCCTGTGCCGCAGCGCCACCGGGCGGCGCAGGCTCGACCCACAGGATCAGCTCACGCTTGAATGGGCCGGGGTCTGGCGCAACTACCACGCCGCCGCGATGCGCACCGTCATCATCGGCCCACCCACGGACCGACACCGCCAACTCCACGATGCCGCGCGCGAGGCGCTGCTGGCCTGCGAGGCCGCCCTGACCCCCGGCGCGCGGATGCGCGACGTCTTCGCAGCCCATGCCGACACGCTCGACCGGCACGGCCTCTCCGCCCACCGACTCAACGCCTGCGGCTACGCCCAAGGCGCCCGCTACGCGCCCAGCTGGATGGAGCCGCAGATGTTCCACGCCGGGGCCGACACCGTGATCGGGCCCGACATGGCCTTCTTCCTGCACATGATCCTGATGGACAGCGACACCGGCACCGCCATGACGCTGGGCCGCACGTCCCTCACCACCGCCGAGGGGGCAGAGCCGCTCAGCCGCCTGCCCCTCGAGCTCGACGTCGGATGATCCGCGCGCTCGCCGCCCTGCTGCTGCTGGCCGCCTGCACGGCCGCCCCCGCCACCGGCCCGCGCCGCGCGCTGCTGGCCGAGGATGTCGCCGTCTTCATCCGCGTCGACGCCACGCAGGGAGAGGCCTTCGCCGACACCGTCGCGGCCGAGACCGCCCGCCTCATCGGCCCGCCCTTCGAACTGACCCGTATGAGCGGTCGCGAGCTGATCCTCAACATGACCGGCCGCGCCGGGCGCGGCGAGGATGCAGGTCGCCCGACGCTCTACATGGATTGGGACGTGCGCGAACCGGGCGGCACGCAGGTGGCGCTGTTCCGCGTCGCGACGCTCGCCCGCCCCGGTGTCGGCACCATATCGCGCCGCGATGCGGACGGCCTCGCCTTCTACTCCGCCGAGGCGCTGATCCAGCAACCGGGCATCCGCGCCATCGTCTTGCAGCGCAGGAACTAGAGCGCGCCTTCGGCCACCCGCGCTTCGAGCACGTCGAACGGCACGCCCGGCTCGTTCTTGGCGTTGCGGATGACCAGCGAGGTCTTGACGCTCGCCACGTTCTCCGCCGCCGTCAGCTCCTCGGTCAGGAAGGATTGGAAGCTCGACAGATCCGGCGCCACGCATTTGAGGATGAAGTCGATCTCGCCGTTGAGCATGTGACACTCGCGCACCAGCGGCCAGTCGCGGCAGGCCTGCTCGAAGGCGCTCAGGTCCTTCTCCGCCTGGCTGCGCAAGGACACCATCGCGAAGACCTGCACCTCGAAGCCGAGCTCGCGTGCGTTCACCCGCGCGTGGTAATCCGTGATGTAGCCCGTCTCCTCCAACGCGCGCACGCGGCGCAGGCAGGGCGGGGCCGAGATGCCGACCCGGCGGCTCAGTTCCACGTTGGTCATCCGTCCGTCGGCCTGTAATTCGGCGAGGATCTTGCGGTCGATCGGGTCGAGCTTGATGCTGGGCATTGGGATCTTTACTCATCATGCGCGCGGCGGCGCTCTTGCGGCGGCACGTTACAAGCCGCACCCGAGAACCGCAATAATATTTCAGGATTGCGCAACAAATGTCACAAGGCAGACTCCGCATCGCCATCGTCACCGACGGCCGCCCGGCGAACCGGGTGCAGGCCGAAGGCCTGGCCGAGGCCATCGCACGACGCGAAGAGGCGGATATCCAACGTCATGACGTGAACGTCAAGCCGCTCTGGCCCACTCTCGCCCTGCGCGCGCGGCTGCCGCATCTCATGGACGTGCCGCAGGCGGATCTCGTGATCGGCGCGGGCCGGCGCGGCAACCTCGTGGCCGCCGCGGCCCGCCGCGCGGGCGCGAAATCCGTGGCCATCCTGCGCCCGCCCCTGCCACTGTCCCATTACGATGCGGTCGTCGTCCCGGACCATGACCGGCTGCTGGGCGACAACGTGGTCACCACGCTCGGCGCGCTCAACGCGCTGACCCCCGGCAGGATCGCCGAGGCCGCGCGCAACATCGCCCCCCTGCCGCCCCGCACGCTCGCCGTGCTGATCGGCGGTCCGTCGCGCAGCGCCGATTTCGGCCCGTCCGGGGAGGCGCGCCTGATCGAGGATCTCGACGGGTTCGCGGCCGAAGGCTGGACGCTGGCCGCCACCCCCTCCCGTCGCACGCCCGAAGGGCTGATGGACCGCCTCACCGCCCGCTTTCCGCGGATGATCGCCTGGAACGGCGCGCCGCCCAACCCCTATCCCGGCTGGCTCTCCCATGCCGAGGCCATCCTCGTGACCGCCGACAGCGTCAACATGGCCAGCGAGGCCGCGGCCACCGGCAAGCCCGTCTTCGTCTCGGGCAAGAGCGCCTCCGACAGCAAGTTCGCCGCCTTCCATGCCGCCCTCGCCGCGCGCGGCATCACCCGCGACGCCGCCCACGGCCCCGATCACTGGACCTATCCGCCCCTGCGCGAGGCCGACCGCGTGGCCCCCCTCGTGCGCGATCTGACCGCGCGCTGAGCCCCCTTCATCTTCCCCGTCAAATACGCAAGCCCGGCCTGCACGCCGCGCATCCGCACTTTATCGCACGGCCCCGCTCGCCTATATCTGACGCCCGAAAGAGGAGGAGCGTGCCCCATGTCCCAGACCCGCCATACCCGCCTGCTGATCGTCGGCTCCGGCCCCGCGGGCTACACCGCCGGCGTCTACGGCGCACGCGCCATGCTCGAGCCGATCCTCGTCCAGGGCATCCAGCCCGGCGGCCAGCTGACCACGACCACCGAGGTCGAGAACTGGCCGGGCGAGACCGAGATCCAGGGCCCCGACCTGATGGTGAACATGGAGGCGCACGCCAAGGCGATGGGCACCGAGATCGTCAGCGACTACATCACTTCGCTCGATCTCGACAGCCGTCCCTTCAAGGCCCATGCCGACAGCGGCACCACCTATACGGCGGACGCGCTGATCCTCGCCACCGGCGCTCAGGCCAAATGGCTGGGCCTCGAAAGCGAGGAGAAGTTCAAGGGCTTCGGCGTCTCCGCCTGCGCGACCTGCGACGGCTTCTTCTACCGCGGCAAGGAGATCGTCGTGGTGGGCGGCGGCAACACCGCCGTGGAGGAGGCCCTGTTCCTCACCAACTTCGCCTCCAAGGTCACGCTGATCCACCGCCGCGACGAGCTGCGCGCGGAGAAGATCCTGCAGGACCGCCTTGCCCGCAATCCCAAGATCGAACCGCTCTGGTTCCACCAGATCGACGAGGTGCTGGGCGACGAGCAGCCGCTCGGTGTGACCGGCGTGCGCGTGAAGGACGTCCGCTCGGGCGAGACGCGCGAGATCCCCTGCGCCGGCGTCTTTATCGCCATCGGCCACGCGCCCGCCTCCGAGCTGGTGGCGGACAAGCTGGAAACCCACATGGGCGGCTACGTGAAGACGAAACCCGATTCGACCGCGACCTCCATCCCCGGCGTCTTCGCCGCGGGCGACCTGACCGATCACATCTACCGCCAAGCCGTCACCTCCGCAGGCATGGGCTGCATGGCCGCGCTCGAGGCCGAACGCTTCCTGGCCGAGCAGGAGGGCGAGCACGTCTCCGAACCCCTGGGCTACGGCGCAAAGGTCGAGGCCGCGGAATGAGCGCGGGCGACCGGCAGACGGTCATCTGCATGAAATGGGGTCCGCGCTACGGTGCGGACTACACCAACCGCCTCTGGGGCATGATCCGCCGCAACACGGCGCGCGACACCCGGCTGATCTGCTTTACCGACAATCCCGACGGCATCGACTCCGCGGTCGAGTGCCGCCCCCTGCCCCACGTCACCCTGCCCGAGCGTCACGCGATGAAGGGCTGGCGCAAGATCGCGTTGTGGAACCGCGATCTCGGCCTCGAAGGCGACCTGCTCTTCATGGATCTCGATCTGGTCATCACCGGCTCGATCGACGGCTTCTTCGACCACGCGCCCGAGGAAAGCTACGTCGTCATCCGCAACTGGACCCAGCCCGACAAGCGGATCGGCAACACCTCCGTCTACCGCTTCCGGGTCGGCGCGCATCACGATGTCTACGAGCGGCTGATGGCCGATCCCGAGGGCGTCAGCGACGCCTATCCCAACTCCCAGACCTATATCTCGTCCAACATCTCCTCGATGGCCTTCTGGCCCGAGGACTGGTGCGTCTCGTTCAAGCACAGCCTGATCCCGCGCTGGCCCCTGAACTTCGTGCGCGACGTGCCGCTGCCCGAGACGGCCCGCGTCGTCGCCTTCACCGGCAAGCCCGACCCGGACGAGGCCGCGATCGGTGTGTGGCCGGCAAAGGGCTACAAGAAGCTCTACAAGCACGTGCGCCCAACCCAGTGGATCACCGATCTCTGGCGCGAATAGGCGACCCTTCGCTGCGGCGGCACGGGTCGAGGCCCGTTCCGCCCTCCCCCCGAACGCGATCCTTGACGAGCGAGTCCCTTGCCATGCACCAGCCCCATGCCCCGATCCCCGAGCTTTACGTGTCCCATGACAGTGCGGCGAAGCTGCGCGTGGAGGCGGGGGAGCTGCCCTCCTGGGACCTGACCGCGCGCCAGGTCTGCGACCTGGAGCTGTTGATGAACGGTGGCTTCAACCCGTTGCGCGGCTTTCTGGGGCGCGAGGATTACGACCGCGTGGTCGAGGAGATGCGCCTCGCGGACGGGTCGCTCTGGCCGATGCCGGTCACGCTCGACGTGTCCGAGAAGTTCGCGAGCCAGGTCGAGGAGGGGCAGGATATCGCCCTGCGCGACCCCGAGGGCGTGATCCTCGCCATCCTCAGCGTCACCGACAAGTGGAGCCCGGACAAGGCGCGCGAAGCGGAAAAGGTGTTCGGCGCCGACGACGTGGCGCATCCGGCGGTCAACTACCTGCACAACGTCGCGGGCCCCGTCTATCTGGGCGGGCCGATCACCGGCATCCAGCAGCCGGTGCATTACGACTACCGCGCCCGGCGCGAGAGCCCCAACGAGCTGCGCGCCTATTTCCGCAAGATGGGCTGGCGGCGCATCGTCGCCTTCCAGACCCGCAATCCCCTGCACCGCGCGCATCAGGAACTGACCTTCCGCGCGGCGAAGGAGGCGCAGGCCAACCTTCTGATCCATCCGGTCGTGGGCATGACCAAGCCGGGCGATATCGACCATTTCACCCGCGTGCGCTGCTACGAGGCGGTGCTCGACAAGTACCCCGCCGCCACCACGCATCTGAGCCTGCTGAACCTCGCCATGCGCATGGCGGGCCCGCGCGAGGCGGTCTGGCACGGCCTGATCCGCCGCAACCACGGCTGCACGCATTTCATCGTCGGGCGCGATCACGCGGGGCCGGGCAAGAACTCGAAGGGCGAGGATTTCTACGGCCCCTACGACGCGCAGGAGCTGTTCGAGGCGCACGCCGCCGAGATCGGCATCGAGATGGTCGACTTCAAGCACATGGTCTGGGTCGAGGACCGGGCCGAATACATGCCCGTCGACGAGGTGCCCGAGGGCGCGAGCGTGCTCAACATCTCCGGCACCGAGCTGCGCCGCCGCCTGCAGGAGGGTCTGGAGATCCCCGAATGGTTCTCCTTTCCCGAGGTGGTGGAGGAGCTGCGCCGCACCAAGCCGCCGCGCTCGAAACAGGGCTTCACCGTGTTCCTGACCGGGCTCTCGGGCTCGGGCAAGTCGACGATCGCCAATGCGGTGATGGTCAAGCTGATGGAGATGGGCGGCCGCCCCGTCACGCTGCTCGACGGGGATATCGTGCGCAAGAATCTCAGCTCGGAGCTGGGCTTCTCCAAGGAGCACCGGGATCTCAACATCCGCCGCATCGGCTATGTCGCGAGCGAGATCACCAAGAATGGCGGCATCGCGATCTGCGCGCCGATCGCGCCCTATACCGCGACCCGCCGCGCCGTGCGCGAGGAGATCGAGGCCTTCGGCGCCTTCGTCGAGGTGCATGTCGCGACCAGCCTGGAGGAATGCGAGCGGCGCGACCGCAAGGGCCTCTACAAGCTGGCGCGCGAGGGCAAGATCCAGGAGTTCACCGGCATCTCCGACCCCTACGAGGCCCCGACCAATGCCGAACTGGTCGTCGACACCGAAGGGCTCGACGTCGACTTCTGCGCCCACCAGGTCATCCTCAAACTCGAAAGCATGGGCCTGCTGGCCGCCTGAGGCGCCTGCAAGGCAGGCTGCCCGGGGCAAAGGACGGAGGGGCCGGTTCCGCACGCGAAACCGCCCCCTCACCCGCCCGCGATCGCCGACAACCTGCCATACGCTTTCCATACGCATGCCATACGCATCGCAGACACGGTTTTTCAGACAAAACGAAGGCCCGGCGCATCCTGCGCACCGGGCCTTTTTTTGGCGTTTGTATATTTGACAAACCCAAACGGGATTCCTATATTTCTATCATAGAGTTGAGGAACCCAAGCCATGTCCATCCTGTCCAAGCCCTACATGCACGACGAAGCCGCCGCCTTTGCGCACATCGAGAGCATCATCTGGGCGGATGGTCCGGTTTGCCCGCATTGCGGTGTCGTGGATCGCGCCTATCGCCTTGAGGGCGTTCGCACGAAGGCGAGCAAGAAGCATCCCGAGGGCAAGGTGCGCCACGGCCTGTGGAAGTGCCGCGATTGCCGTGGTCAGTTCACCGTCCGCAAGGGCACCATCTTCGAGGACAGCCATATCGAAATGTTCAAGTGGCTCCAGGCGATCCACCTGATGGTGTCCAGCAAGAAGGGCATCAGCGCGCACCAGCTTCACCGTGTTCTAGAGATTACTCACAAGTCTGCGTGGTTCATGGCTCACCGCATCCGCGAGGCCATGCGCAATGACAACAGCGTCGATTTCGGTGCTGGCGGCGGCACCGTGGAAGTGGACGAAACGTTCATCGGCAACGACCGTACCATCAAGCCGAAGCATACGAAGAAGGGCCGTGGCTACGCCCACAAACACAAGCTGCTGACGCTGCTGGACCGCAACACGGGCCGCACCAAGAATATCGTCGTGGACGACCTCAAGACCTCCACGCTCCTGCCGATCCTGCGCGAGAACATCGCGGCGGAGGCTGTCGTCTACACGGACGAAGCGGCACAGTATAAGCGCCTCGCAAATGACTTCGCGGGCCACGACTTCACCCGCCACGGCTCCGGTGAGTATGTGCGCGGAGAGGTCCACACGAACACGGTTGAGGGCTATTTCAGCATCTTCAAGCGCGGCATGAAGGGCACTTACCAGCACTGCGCGAAGAAGCACCTGCACCGCTATGCTGCGGAGTTTGAGTTCCGCTACAACAATCGCGCCGCCAACGGTGTAAACGATACGGAAAGGGCTTGCGCGGCACTGTCCGCCGCGACCGGCAAAAGGCTCCTTTACCGGGACTCGTTGGGCGCGTAGAATCTGCGCCGGAGGCGCAGCAGTTGGCAAAACCGATCAAGATCATAGTTCGCGGGGCCGACAGCCGGGGTGATGATGCGCCAACGGTCGAAGACCTATTGGCTCAGATTCAGGATTTTGTGGCCGTCCTTCATAGCGTCGAAAGCGCCGTTGCGGACGATGGGAAAGAAGAAATTGTCTGGCGAGTAACCGACGCGACAAAAAATTCTCCGATTACCTTCGAGGTGACTCCCTACCCGAAAACGCACGCCATGAATATTGACCGGCGGGCCATAGAAGTAGTCACTGCCACGGCAAAAGGCTTTGAGCAAATTGCCACGACTGGCGGACGGCCAATGTATTTCTCCGATCAGGTGATTGATCGAGCAGAGAGGGTTTACGCGAGAGTTACGAATGGACTGGCCGAAACGAATGTAGATTTTTCTGCCTACGATGCGGCCCCGAATCTTGAGGTAACCCGAAATAATGCAAAAAGCTCCATCACCCGTATCGAAGAACTCCGGTCTCCTCCGCCCAATACGCATCGCGAAATTGGATCCTTAGAAGGCTTCGTCGCAAAGGTAGAGCTTGATGGATTTGAGCGACCCATCGTGTGGCTGCGCTCCCGGCTTGATGGCCAGTTAGTGAAGTGCGAAGCCAGTGACGGCGGACTGGATCGGATAGGTCACTTCGAAGTTATAGAAGTGCTAAAGGGCAAGCGAGTAAGGGTCCACGGTATACTTCACTACAAGTCTTTGGAGCAAATTGCTTACATCGAGGTCGAGGGTGTGCATGTCTTTGAGGCTGATGTCGAGCTGGCCGATGCTGATTCTATAGTATCTCCCGGATTCACGGGTGGCATCGAATCCAGTGCCTATTTGGAGGCGTTGCGTCAAGATGGCTAAGCTCATCAGGGTCTACTGGGATGCATGCGCTTGGATTGCTTACATCAACCAAGAGAAATCCATCGAAACTGCTAGCGGTGCACCGGAAAACCGATTTGCTATGTGTTCCGAGGTGCTCCGGTTGGCACAGGACAAGAAAGTGGAGATCGCTACTTCAGCTTTCACATTGGCAGAGGTCTGCAAGAACCCGGAAGTTAAGGATAGCCCGCTCGACAACCTCCCCTCGTTCTTTGAAAAGTCCTACATCCTGATCGTGCCGGTTGATATGGCTATAGGTCGCCGGGCACAAGCAATGCAAGCGAGCGGATTGGTCAACTTGAAGCCGCCAGATGCAATACATTTAGCTTCTGCACAAAGGGCCGCAGTCTCGGAGCTACACACATTCGACGGAAAGATATTAGACCTCGATAGCAAGATCACTGGATCGGATGGCAAGCCTATGAAGATATGCAAGCCAACGGAAGGCAAGCCATTGGGGCCGCTCTTTGAGGAACGCAACGATGGCGACGAAGAAAAAGACCCAACTTGACCGCTTCAAAGAAGCCGCCCGCGAGCTAGAGACGGACGACGACGAGACGCGCTTCAACGAGAAGCTGGGCAAACTGGCAAAGCAGAAGCCGAACAAGGGAGAGGAGTCGCCCGATGAATGACATTACGCCGCCAGTGCAGCTTGCACATACCCTAACCCGCGACCTCAACGACGAGCTTATCAAGCGTGAAGGTGTAAACGCTATCTTTCGTGGGCCAGACGACACCATCACCAAAACGGTTCGCGGCCCCGCGTGGGTCTTAATTAATCGAGACTAATAGCGATCCCGAATGTGATCGTTGAAGAACGTGCCCTTGGAACCAGCGGCCAGAAAGGCGTGATAGACGCTCTCGGGAACCCCGTAGTAGTCGTAGCGTCCGCTTGTGCGGAACCAGATCGAGAGCGTTCCTCCGCTCCATTCTATCTGACTGATCGCGGACGAATTGACGTAAGGCATTCTCGAATCTCCTCTCTTGCGGAGTCCGAGCCTGTTCCTATGGGGCGGGTTTGTCAAATATACTATCGCCCTTTTTTTCCATGTCGGTCGGCGTCACGCCATGGGTCGATCAGTGCACCGAAACCGGCGCCATCTCGTTCTGGCGGGCCACGATGAACGCCGTCTTGCGATCCGCAACCAACGCAATTCGCTCACCATTTTGCGAGTGGATCGCGTAGAGCCGTTCGAGATCGGTCTGATCCTGCACGTCCTGCGGCAGGTCCGCGGTCATGACTTCACGCACGTAGACGGTGCGGTCCTCGAGCGCCTCGGGACGCGTGTGCTGGGCCTCGGTCATCCTGCTCTCCTCCATCATGCCTTGCCGATTTCGATTGTCTGAACAACGCGCTGAGGCGACTTTCGTTCGAGCGAGATGTTCAACAGGCCGTGTTCGAGGCCCGCGCCGGTCACCTCGACCCCATCGGCCAGCACGAAGGAGCGGCTGAATTGCCGCGCGGCGATCCCGCGGTGCAGGAACACCCGGTCATCTGACGTCTCGGCCTGCCGACCGCGAACCAGCAGCTGCCGGTCTTCCAGCGTGATGGCCAGATCCTCCTCGGCGAAGCCCGCGACGGCGAGCGTGATGCGATAGGCGCCGTCGCCCACCTGTTCGATATTGTAGGGGGGGTAGCCCTCGCCGGACTTGGCCGTCCGCTCGACCAGACGGTCGAGCTCCTCGAAGCCCAGCAGGAAGGGATGCGATCCCAGCGTGTGTCGTGTCATCTGCGATGTCCTCGTCTTTCAAGCGACAATGCGGTCGGGCCCCGGCAATCGGCGACCCTCTCCCTTCGCAATATGGGGATCGGCGATCCTCCGCTCAAGATGTGCGGCTCCGACGCGACGTCAGTGGCGCCCGGCAGGCGAATGGGGCTAGGCTCCCTTCAAAACGACGAATTTGGGGAGGCCGCCATGCGCGAAGCCGTCATCGTATCATCCGCCCGCTCCGGCATGACCAAGGCCGGGCGGGGGGAGCTCAACCGCACGCATGGCGCCACGCTGGGCGGCGCCGTGATCGCCGAGACGGCGAAGCGCGCGGGGATCGACGCGGCGATGATCGAGGATTGCATCATCGGCTGCGCGCACCCCTCGGGGGCCACGGGCGGCAACATCGCGCGCCAGATCGTGATCCGCGCCGGTTTGCCGGTGACGGTCGCGGGGGCGACGGTCAACCGCTTTTGCTCCTCCGGCCTGCAGGCCGTCGCGATGGCCGCGAACAGCATCGTCAACGAAGGTGCCAAGGCGGTGATGGCCGGTGGCATCGAGATGATCAGCCATATGGACGCCCGGAGCGGCGACCTGAAGCAGGATCCCTGGCTGGCCGAGCATCGCCCCGACATCTACCTGCCGATGATCGACACGGCCGACATCGTCGCCCGCCGCTACGGCGTCAGCCGGGAGCGGCAGGACGAGTACGGGCTGCGCTCGCAAAAGCGCTATGCCGCAGCGGTCGAGGCAGGCAAGTTCGCGGACGAGATCATGTCCTTCGAAACCGTCATGGCCGTGCAGGACCGCGAGACGGGCGAGATCAGCGAACGAGCCGTGACCGTCGACCGCGATACCTGCAATCGCCCGAACACCACGCTGGAAGGGCTCGCGAGCCTGACGCCCGTGCGGGGCGAGGATGCGTTCATCACCGCGGGCAACGCTTCACAGCTCTCCGACGGGGCGGCGGGCGTCATGCTGATGGAGGCCGAGGCGGCGAAGGCGGCGGGGGCCGAGGCACTGGCCACCTTCCGCGGCTTCTCCGTCGCTGGCTGCGAACCCGACGAAATGGGCATCGGCCCGATCTACGCCGTGCCGCGCCTGCTGGAGCGGGCGGGCATGAAGGTCGACGATATCGACCTGTGGGAGTTGAACGAGGCGTTCGCGAGCCAAGTGCTCTATTCCGCCGACACGCTCGGCATCGATTACGACAGGCTGAACGTCAATGGCGGCTCCATCGCCATCGGGCATCCGTTCGGCATGACTGGCGCGCGCCAAGTCGGCCACGTGATCCGCGAGGCGAAACGCCGCAATGCCAAATGGTGCGTCGTCACCATGTGCATCGGGGGCGGCCAGGGTGCCGCCGGCCTGATCGAAGTGCACTGAGGGAGGATAGGATGGACCTGAACTTCACCCCCGAACAGGAGGCCTTCCGTCAGGAAGTGCGCGACTGGCTCGATGCGAACCTGGAGCCGCGACTGGCGGAGAAGGTGCGCACGTCCAAGCACCTGACCAAAGAGGACATGGAAGGCTGGCACGCCAAGCTGAACGAGAAGGGCTGGCTGGCGAACCACTGGCCGGTCGAGCATGGCGGACCCGGCTGGGGGGCGGTCGAGAAGTTCATCTTCGAGGACGAGATGGCGCGCGCGCACGCGCCGCGCATCGTGCCGTTCGGCGTCAACATGCTGGGCCCCGTGTTGCTGAAGTTCGGCTCGGAGGAGCAGAAGGCGCATTACCTGCCACGTATCCTCGACGGCACCGACTGGTGGTGTCAGGGCTATTCGGAGCCGGGCGCGGGATCGGACCTCGCCTCGCTCAAGACCACGGCGGTGAAAGAGGGCGACCACTACATCGTCAACGGGCAGAAGACCTGGACGACGCTGGGCCAGCATGCGGACTGGATCTTCTGCCTGGTGCGCACGGCGAAGGACGGCAAGCCGCAGGAGGGGATCTCGTTCCTGCTGATCGACATGGACACGCCCGGCGTCGAGGTGCGCCCGATCCATCTGCTCGACGGGGATCACGAGGTTAACGAGGTCTGGTTCACGGATGTGAAGGTGCCAGCCGAGAACCTCGTCGGGCAGGAGAACCAGGGCTGGACCATCGCGAAATACCTGCTGACCTACGAGCGGACGGGCATCGCGGGCGTCGGCTTCTCCACCGCCGCGCTGGCGGAGCTGAAGGCGGCGCTCGGTGACAGTCACAAGGCGGACGATCCGCTGTTCGCAGCGCGAATGGCGCGGGTCGAGATCGCGCTCGAGAACATGAAGACCACGAACCTGCGCGTCCTCGCAGCCGCGGCGGGTGGCGGCGCGCCGGGGGCAGAAAGCTCGCTCTTGAAGATCAAGGGGACAGAAATCCGGCAGGAGATCAACGCGCTGTTCATGCGGGCGATGGGCCCACAGGCGCAGCCCTTCGTCTCCGAGGCGCTGGACGAGGGCTATAACGGCCCGCAGATCGGGCCGGAGGGCGCGGCTTGGGCCGCGAAGGATTATCTCAACAACCGCAAGCTGTCGATCTTCGGCGGATCGAACGAGATCCAGAAGAACATCGTCTCCAAAGCGATGCTGGGATTCTGAGGGGCAGACAGATGGATTTCACACCGACCGACGACCGCCGGATGCTGGCGGATACTGCCGATCGCTTCCTGCGCGACCGCTACGACCACGAGACCCGCATGAAGATCGCGGGTTCCGACGAGGGCTGGTCGCGCGAGCTGTGGTCCGAGATGGCCGAGCTCGGCCTGATCGGGGCGCTCTTCACCGAGGAGGACGGCGGTTTCGCGGGCCACGGCCACGATATCGCGCTGATCTTCGAACGGCTGGGCCAAGCGCTGGTGGTCGAACCCTTCCACGGCGCCCTTGCGGGTCGGGCCCTGCCCGCCGAACAGCGGGAGGAGGTGATCGCGGGGACGCTGATCCCGGCCCTCGCCCATTCCGAGGCCGCCGCCCCCTTCGCCGTCGACCGGATGCGCAGCAGGGTCGAGGACGGCAAGCTCACGGGGCGCAAGGTGGCGGTCCCTCTGGCCGAGGCCGCCGACATCTTCGTGGTCTCCGCTCAAGGTCCGGACGGGCCCGGCCTCTTCGCCGTGGAGGCGAGCGATGCGGAGGTGACCGGCTATCCGCTGATGGATGGCGGGCGCGGTGGCGACGTTACCTTCGACGGGGCACCCGCAACGGCGCTCGATACCTCGCTCGACACGGTGCTCGACACCTGTCTGCTTGCCCTGTCGGCGGAGGCGCTCGGCCAGATGGAGCGATGCAAGGATGCGACCGTCGACTACCTCAAGACGCGCAAGCAGTTCGGGGTGCCGCTGTCGAAGTTCCAGGCGCTCCAGCACCGGGTCGTCGACATGGTGACCGAGATCGAGCAGACCCGTTCGTCCGTCATCAATGCCGGACAGCACCTCGGCGGGGATCGGGCCTCCCGCTACGCCGCCGCCGCGAAGTTCACGGCATCCGAGACCGGCCGGAAGATCGCCGAGGAGACGATCCAGCTTCACGGCGGTATCGCGATGACCTGGGAATACGACCTGGCGCATGTCGCCAAGCGCCTGGTGATGATCGCGCAGATCATGGGTGACGAGGATGAGCACCTGACGAGGTTCGCCCGCCTGACCTGATTCCAACCGAAAAAGACAGCTCGGTCGCCTCCCCGGCGACCGGGCCATGTTGTAACTCACGAGCGCGGCTTGGCGTTTCGGAGTAATGACCGCTATATTGCGCTCAAACCGCATTGGCGCGGACGGTGCCGCATGTTCAATTCCCTTTCCGGTCGAGTCATCGCGCTGACGATCATCTTCGTCATGCTGGCCGAGATCCTGATCTTCGTGCCGACCGTCGCGCGGTTCCGTGCGGATTACCTGCAGGAACGACTGGAACGGGCGCAGATCGCCTCCCTGTCCATTCTCGCGACCCCGAACGACATCATCGCCCCCGAATTGGAAGAGGAATTGCTGTCGAACGCAGGTGTTACGAATATCGTGCTGCGCCGCGATTTCATGCGCGAGCTCGTCCTCACATCGCCGATGACCGCGCAGATCGGCGAGACATTCGATTTGCGGGATGCGACGGCGTTTTCGCTGATCGCGGATGCGATGGCTCTGATCGTGACGGGCGGCGACCGGATGATCCGCGTGATCGGTCTTCCGGTGCAGGGCGGCGGGACCGCGATCGAAATCACCCTGCCCGAGACGCCTCTGCGCAGCGCGGTGATGAGCTACGGCGTCCGGGTTCTGGGGCTGTCCTTGCTGATTTCAGTCATCACGGCCGCCCTTCTGCTGATTGCCGCCAACCGGTTCATCGGTCGTCCGATCCAGCAGATGGTCGGCCAGATCACCGCGTTCCGCGAGGATTTCCAGAACCCCGATCGGATCATCCAGCCACGCTCGTCCCTTCGCGAGTTCCGATCCGCCGAGGAAGCGATGGCGCTGATGCAGACGCAGCTGGTCAGTGCGCTCAAGCAGAAGGACCGGCTGGCGGCGCTGGGCGAGGCCGTCGCGAAGATCAGCCACGACCTGCGCAACATGCTGACGACGGCGACCTTGATGGCGGATCGTCTGGAAAGCTCCGCCGATCCGGCGGTCAAGAGGACGGCACCCAAGCTGATCGGCTCGCTCGGGCGTGCGGTAAACCTGTGCGAGAGCACGTTGAGTTTCGGCCGGGCGGAAGAGGCGAAACCCGTACCGCGGATCATCGACCTGCATCGCCTCGTGGAGGACGTCTTCGGTGCGGAACTCCTGTCACGCGCCGACGAAGGATGCCGTTTCAGGAACGAGGTCGCGCGCGGCGCCCGGATCGAGGCGGACCCCGAACAGCTCTACCGCGTGCTTCTCAACCTGGTCCGCAATGCGCGCCAGGCGATGGAACATCAGAGCGATGCGACGATCAGCATTTCGTGCTCCACCCACGAGGCAGAGTGCCGCATCATCGTCAGCGATACGGGACCCGGACTGCCGACCAAGGCGATCGAACACCTCTTCAAGCCGTTTCAGGGCAGCCATCGACGCGGCGGCTCCGGATTGGGTCTCGCCATCGCGGCGGAACTCGTCGCAATGCATGGCGGCAGACTGGAATTGCACGAGACCTCGACGGCGGGAACGACCTTCCACATCCATCTTCCGATGCGCGATCTCAGGCTCGTGCCGAAACCCGATATTTCGCCCTTGCAAACCCCGATCGCGAAAGATAGGTAGCGGCTCACGCGGACCGATAGCTCAGCTGGATAGAGTACCTGACTACGAATCAGGGGGTCGGGGGTTCGAATCCTCCTCGGTCCGCCACTTCTCAAATGTCGAGAGTCGAGCAAACCTTCCTTTTTGGTGCTCGAATTACCATTCTCGACGCCCTGCCCTTTCCGCGCGTCGTGTTTCCGAGGCCTCAAGCAGCGCTGCCGCTGCTGCTGAAACGCTTTGATCGGCCAAGCTCGGCGGCTCGTTCGGAAACTTGTATCTGAGGTGCTCCCCGATCCTTGGACAGGGTCTGGCGGTCTCTAAGCTACTCTCCGGGCCTCCTGGTCGGGTTGCGTGATTGTCGTACCGGCGCGGTAGATTACTCCCGGCGGCCGTCCGTCGAGGGCGGCATGGGGCCGCCGGTGGTTGTAGAAGGTAAACCAGCTTCGCAGGCCGGCGCGGGCCTCGGAGCCGGTTTCCCAGGCATGCAGGTAGACACACTCGTACTTCACCGAGCGCCAGAGCCGTTCGATGAAGATGTTGTCCAGGAACCGGCCCTTGCCGTCCATGGAGATACGGATTCCCGCCTTCCGCAGCGGGTCGGTCCAGGCGAAAGCCGTGAACTGCGATCCCTGGTCCGTGTTCATGATCTCGGGCGGGCCGAAGCGCGCGATGGCCTCCTCCAGGGCGTCGGCGCAGAACTCTGCCTCCAGCGTGTTCGACAGCCGCCACGACAGCACGCGCCGACTATGCCAGTCCATGATCGCCACGAGGTAGAGAAAGCCCCGCCGCATCGGCAGGTAGGTGATATCCGCGCACCAGACCTGGTTTGGGCGGTCGATCGTCAGGCCCCGGAGCAAGTAGGGGAACGGCCTTTGCCCCTTGGCCGGCCGGCTGGTGTTCGGCTTGCGGTAGATCGGCATGAGGCCCATGAGCCGCATCAGGCGCCGCACCCGCTTCGGGTTCACCGCATGGCCGTCGTTCCGAAGGTGCCAGGTCATTTGGCGCACCCCGTAGAACGGCGCCTCCATGAACTGCCGGTCGATGATTTGCATCAGTGCGAGGTTCTCGGCCGTCTCGCCCGCTGGGCGGTGGTAGAACGTCGATCGCGGGATCGACAGAAGCCGGCATTGCGTGCCGATGGACAGTCTTGGGTGATCCTTCTCGACCATGCCCCGCCTCACGTCCCGCCCCAGGGCTTGAGCTTTCTGGACAAAAAATCGTTCGCGACGGCAAGCTCCCCAATCTTCGCGTGCAACTCCTTCACGGTCTCGGCGTCCACTTCCGGCGCCTTGCTCGCCGCCCCCTTCTCGAACACGCCCGATGCCCCTTCGAGCAGTGCCTTCTTCCACTGATGGATCAGCGTCGGATGCACCTCGAACCGAGCCGCCAGCTCAGCAACCGTCTGCTCGCCCTTCAACGCCTCCAGCGCCACCTTCGCCTTGAACGCGGCCGCGTGTCGTTTCCTCTTCGCCATCTCTGCCGTCTCCTTCTCGAAGACCAGATGACCTCAGATCGTAGCTTCCGTCAGTGCCCAATTTCCGGGGAGCACCTCAACCCTTGTTCCAGGCAGGGCCGTTCTGGCGGACGGCTGGCAGGTTCGGAACAGACATGGCGGATCCTTTACAATCCACCCTCCTGCCCTCCCGGCGACCCAGTGTCGGGGCAGGATAATACCACAGAAGACGCACTCAAGCTGCACCAGGAAGCTTTCGCCCCAGACTCTATGTGCATCCTCATCTCATTGCGGCACGACAGCTCCGAAGCCATAGTAGGTTGGGCGGCCACCGGTGGTAGTTCAACTTGGCCGTCCGAATTGCATCCAGCAATGAACGGCTGAAATGAGCCCATTTTGACCGATGCTGCGGCAACGTCCGACGTCCGCTCATTGCCGACAGCGGTGCCCTGCATCCGCCACATCATCGCGAGGATCGGAGCCAGCGGTTCGCCCTCGACAGCGCGCGGCCCAGACCTGCTCTTTGTTGCGCGCCGGCCAACCAATCGCCCTGAGGTTGCGCTGCATTGCGTAAACTCAATTTAACATATTGATGGAATTGCCATTTATTGGCGTATGCTTTTCAGTTTTTCCTTGCTTGGCGAGGCAGATAAACGCCTAGTCATCCTGTTTACCAACAGAGAGTGCCCCCCATGTCCAAGCTGACCCTGCTCGCGCGAAGACGCGGACGTCTGAAACTCACCACCGCGACGGCTTCCGCCTTCCTCGCCTTGTCCAGCGCCGCCTTGGCCGACGGCTCGCCGGAATGCAATGTCGGTGCCGGTGCCAATTCGACCGAATGCGGTGTCAACACGACCGCGACGGGCGATTCGGCCATCGCTGTGGGCGATGGCGCAACTGCGACCGGCGATTTCTCGGTCGCCGTCGGCGACAGCGCGTCGGTCGCGGCCGGCGCCACCGACGGGATCGCCATCGGCGAGTCGGCATCCGCGACAGGCCCCTCGACCACCAGCGTCGGTGGAGAAACAGTGACCAACGGGCCGGGCGCGACCGCGATCGGCTGGCAATCGATGGCGACTGCAGAGCGGGCGCAGGCCTTCGGCCACCTCGCCACGGCGCAGGGCATCCGCTCGCTCGCCATCGGTGAGAATGCGGATGCGGTCAGCGACCAATCGACGGCGATCGGCAACGAGGCGATCGCGGATGGCGAGGATGCGCTCGCCATGGGCGATGCGGCCTCAGCGCAGGGCCCGTCCACCACCAGCATCGGCGGCGAGGCGGTGACCAACGGCCCCGGTGCCACGGCCATCGGCTGGCAGTCGATGGCGACGGCGGAGCGGGCTCAGGCCTTCGGGCATCTCGCGCAGGCGCAGGGCGTGCGTTCGTTGGCCGTTGGAGAGGGCGCTGTCGCATCGAGTGACCAGTCCTCGGCCATCGGCAACCTCGCCGCGGCGGACGGCGAGGATGCGCTCGCCATCGGGGATGCGGCCTCGGCCACCGGGCCGTCGACCACGAGCGTCGGCGGCGAGTCGGTGACGAACGGTCCGGGCTCGACGGCCATCGGCTGGCAGAGCATGGCCACCGCCGAACGCGCGCAGGCCTTCGGCCACCTCGCACAGGCGCAAGGCGTACGATCCCTCGCGGTCGGCGAAGGCGCGATCGCGTCGAGCGATCAGTCCACCGCCATCGGCAACCTCGCAACGGCGGACGGGCTGGATGCGCTCGCCATCGGCGATGCGGCCTCGGCAACGGGTCCTTCGACGACCAGCGTCGGCGGTGAGTCGGTGACCAACGGTCCAGGCTCGACCGCTATCGGCTGGCAAAGCATGGCGACCGCGGAACGGGCGCAGGCCTTCGGCCACCTCGCTCAGGCGCAGGGCGTACGATCCCTCGCCGTGGGCGAAGGTGCTGTCGCGTCGAGCGATCAGTCGACAGCGATCGGCAATCTTGCCACGGCCGATGGGCTGGATGCGCTCGCCATCGGCGACGCGGCCTCGGCGAACGGGCCCTCGACCACCGCGCTCGGCGGCGAGTCGATGGCAATGAACCCGGGTGCCACGGCAGTCGGCTGGCAGTCGGCGGCGACGGCGGAGCGGGCACAGGCCTTCGGTCACTTGGCGCAGGCGACCGGCGTGCGGTCGGCTGCCGTAGGTGAAGGCGCGGTCGCTTCGGGTGAGCGGTCGCTCTCTTTCGGCAACCTCGCGATGGCCTCGGGCACCAACTCGGTCGCCATCGGCGACGGGGCGATGGCGACGGCGGCCAATCAGTTCACGCTCGGCAATGCCGCCAACACCTACACGATGCCCGGCGTGACCTCCGCCGCGAGCCTCGCTGCGCAGGGACCTTCGGTCGGCGTGCTGACCTCGGATGCCGCAGGCAATATCGCGGTCGATGCGAATGCGGGCGCGGCCCTGGCCGATTTCGGGCAGCAATTCGCGGGCCTGCGCGGCGATATCGCCGATAACGAAGAGGGCGTCGCGATGGCGATGGCCATGGGTGGTGCGCCGGCGGTGCCCGCGGGCAGCACCTTCGCCATCTCCGGCAGCCTGGGTCATTTCGAGGGATCGTCCGCAGCCGCAGTCTCGATGGGCTACAAGATCGGGCCGAACGTCCAGCTTGGAGCCGGACTGGCCTACGGCACCGGTCGCAATAATGTCGGCGGCAGCATCGGTGTCACCTACGCATGGTGAGCCGGGACCTGTTCCGCTTCTGGGGGGCGCTGCTGTTCGCGGCGCCCCTTCTTCTGTGTCCACCAATGGCGAAGGCGCAAACGCAGCCCGCGCCGGAGATCGAGCGCAGCTACGCCGTGGCGCTGATCCGGGACACGATGGCGCTGGTCAATCACGGCAACTGGACTGGCAACTACACCGTACTGCGCGACGCGGCGGCGGACGCGTTCGCGGATGCCAACGATCCCACGCGGCTCGCCGCGATGTTCGTGCAGTTGCGAGCCGAGCGTCTAGACCTGTTGCAGACGATGGTCGTCGATCCGGTGATCCTGAATATCGAAGCGGCGGACGGAACCCAAGCGCTGCGCCTGACCGGCTATTTCCCGTTGCAGCCGCGCCATGTGAGTTTCGACCTGACCTTTGCGCGAGATCTCAGCCGCTACCGCCTGACGGGGCTGTCGGTGGGCGCGTTCGAGCCGCTCTGAACGCCTAGGTCATCTAGACTATGTTGACAAACTGCGGACCCTTACCCGTGCAGCCACGCTGTGAACGAAGCCGAGGTAACTCGCCGCGGTGAAGTGGTCCTAGAAAATCGGACATTTGGCTAGGGTGTGTCCCGAACCTTTGAAGGGATACGAGAATGGCGAAGCGCCGGAAATTCACCGATCA
>NZ_JAWDKL010000018.1:0-89168 GCF_032464675.1 Roseobacter sp. HKCCA0434 | reverse complement strand
CTGGGCGGGCTTCGAAGAGCAAAAAGCAGCATGAAACCTAAACCCGATACACCTTAGAAACGCTCCAAACCTGTCCGAATAGGTGGGACCACTTCATTCCCTCTGGCGTCTCCGTCACGCGCGAACTCGAGCCGGGGCTATACTCGGCTTCGGTCCGGAATGGCCTAGGCACCACGCGCGGCGCCCTCATCGGCATGGCCGCCGCGGAACTTGCACGTGGGGAGACGTGTGAGATCACCCTACATCTGAGGGCCGAGTGCGAGCCGATGCGCCTGCCGCCCCGCCCGGTGCGCGACATCGGCGCGAATATTGTGATCCGCTGGAGGGAAAGGCGTGCCGCCGAAGAGCAGTCGAGCAGGCACCAAGCTGTCGACCGAACGCGAACCAGCCAAGATCGATCACGGTGTAATTCGGTGAACCTGGAGGTCGGCCATGTCCGGCCCCTGGCCCTCCCAACCGCTCTGGGCTTCGCGATTGCCAGCAATGACAGCGTCGCAAGATCGCACCGCAGCATTCTCATCTGCTCGTGCACGTCCGCAAAGGGCTAATTTGTCCTAGCCAAGAAAAAAGGCCGCACCTTTCGGTGCGGCCTTTCCCGTCTCAACCCTGGCGGGGGTGATTACATCATGCCGCCCATGCCGCCCATGTCGGGCATGCCGCCGCCGGCGCCGCCGTTGTCCTTTTGCGGACGGTCGGCGACCATCGCTTCGGTGGTGATCAGCAGCGAGGCGACGGAGGCCGCGTCTTCCAAAGCGGTCCGCACGACCTTCGCCGGGTCGATCACACCGAAGGAGAACAGGTCGCCGTACTCCTCGGTCTGCGCGTTGAAGCCGAAGGCGGTGTCGGAGCTTTCGCGGACCTTGCCGGCCACGACCGCGCCGTCCACACCGGCGTTCTCTGCTATCTGGCGCAGCGGAGCCTCCAGCGCGCGGCGCACGATGGCGATGCCGGCGTTCTGGTCGGAGTTGGAGCCTTCCATCCCGTCCAGCGCCTTCGCGGCCTGCACCAGTGCCACGCCGCCACCGACGACCACGCCTTCCTGAACGGCGGCGCGGGTCGCGTTGAGCGCGTCATCGACGCGGTCCTTGCGCTCCTTCACTTCCACTTCGGTGGAGCCACCGACGCGGATCACGGCGACGCCGCCCGCGAGCTTGGCCAGACGCTCCTGCAGCTTCTCGCGATCGTAATCGGAGGTGGTCTCCTCGATCTGCTGCTTGATCTGGGTGACGCGGGCCTCGATCTCGGCCTTCTCACCGGCACCGTCGACGATGGTGGTCTCGTCCTTGGTGATGGAGATGCGCTTGGCGGAGCCCAGCATGTCCATCGTTACGTTCTCGAGCTTCATGCCGAGATCCTCGGAGATCACCTGGCCGCCGGTCAGGATCGCGATGTCCTGCAGCATGGCCTTGCGACGGTCGCCGAAGCCCGGTGCCTTGACGGCCGCGATCTTCAGGCCGCCGCGCAGCTTGTTGACCACGAGGGTGGCGAGCGCCTCGCCGTCCACGTCCTCGGCGATGATGAGGAGGGGCTTTTGCGACTGGATGACCTGCTCGAGCAGGGGAACCATCGGCTGCAGCGAGGAGAGCTTCTTCTCGTGCAGCAGGACGATGGCGTCCTCGAGCTCGGCGACCATCTTGTCGGGATTGGTCACGAAGTAGGGGGAGAGGTAGCCGCGGTCGAACTGCATGCCCTCGACCACTTCGGTCTCGGTCTCGAGGCCCTTGTTCTCCTCGACGGTGATGACACCCTCGTTGCCCACGCGCTGCATGGCGTCGGCGATCTGGCGGCCGATTTCGGCTTCGCCGTTCGCGGAGATGGTGCCGACCTGCGCGACTTCGTCGCTGTCGGTCACGTCGCGGGCCATCGCGCGGATCTGCTCGACCACCTTGGCGGTCGCCATGTCGATGCCGCGCTTGAGGTCCATCGGGTTCATGCCGGCGGCGACGGACTTGGCGCCTTCCTTCACGATCGCCTGGGCGAGAACGGTGGCGGTGGTGGTGCCGTCGCCCGCCTCGTCATTGGTGCGGGAAGCGACTTCCTTCACCATCTGGGCGCCCATGTTCTCGAACTTGTCCTCGAGCTCGATTTCCTTCGCCACGGACACGCCGTCCTTGGTGATGCGCGGTGCGCCGAAGGATTTGTCGAGGACCACGTTACGGCCTTTCGGGCCCAGCGTGACCTTCACGGCGTCCGCGAGGATGTTGACGCCCTTGAGCATCTTGTTGCGGGCGTCGGTGCCGAATTTGACGTCTTTGGCAGCCATTGATTAGCTCCTTTGAATGAGTGTGTGGGAAAGGATCGCTCAGGCGAGGATGCCGAGGATGTCGCTTTCCTTCATGATCAGCAGCTCTTCGCCGTCGATCTTGATCTCGGTGCCGGACCACTTGCCGAATAGGATCTTGTCGCCGGCCTTGACGTCCATGGCGATGCGGCCGCCATTTTCGTCACGCGCGCCTGCGCCTGCCGCGATCACCTCGCCCTCGGCGGGCTTTTCCTTGGCGGAGTCGGGGATGATCAGGCCGCCTGCGGTCTTCTCGTCGCTTTCGATGCGGCGGACCAGAACGCGGTCGTGCAGCGGGGTGAAGTTCATGAGTCTCTCCTACAAAAGGCTCGGTTTGCCGTGGCGACGGGTGCCTTGGCACTCGTCGCCGGTGAGTGCTAACGGAGCCGATCTAGAGAGCGTGTCGGGGCCTGTCAACTGTGCGTGAGGCGGAAATTTCACCTCTTTGTCGCGGACCCGGCGGGGTGGGCGTGCTATGTCCCGACCCGACGTCACGAGGAGACCTAACCATGATCCCCAGATCCGCAACCCTGTCGCTGGCCTTGAATGCCGCGCTGACGATCGCCGCCCCCGCCTTTGCCCAGTGCACCGGCGCCGACCTGACCGAAACGCTGACCGACGCGGACCGCGCGCGCATCGAGGCGGAGGTCGCGGCGACCCCCTACGGCGTCGGTCGTGCCTTCACCGCCGAGCGGGGCGAGGAGGAGATCTTCCTGTTCGGCACGTTCCACAGCGAGGTGGAGGGCGGCATCCCCGCGCCGGTCGAGGCGGCGCTGGACGGGGCCGAAACGCTGCTGGTCGAGATCACCGCGGGCGACCAGGCGGCGCTGGAGGCGCAGATGCAGAGCGATCCCGGCCTGTTCATGGCCCAGCCCGGCAACTCGGTCCGCAAGGGTCTGAGCGGGGAGGAATGGGCGCAGATCGAGGGGCACATGACCCAGGTCGGGATGCCCGTTCAGGCGGTCGAGATGATGCAGCCCTGGTTCGTGACGCTGATGATGAGCTTCCCGGTCTGCGAGATCCGCGCGCAGGCGCAGGGCGCGACCGCGATCGACAGCGTGATCGACGCGCGTGCGGCCGGGATGGGCGTGACGGTCGAGGGGCTGGAGACGCCGATGGAGGCGCTGTCGGCCCTGTCGGACATGTCGCGGGACGAGCAGATGGACATCCTGCGCCTGACGCTGGGCATGAACGACGATGCCGAGGCGATGTTCACCACGATGATGGACCTCTACGAGGAAGGCCGGATCGCCGAGATCCTGTCGCTGTCGATGATCGTGTCCGAGCGTGAGCAGGTGGCCGAGGTCGATATCGACATGGCCGAGGAAATCTATCTCGACCGCTTGCTGACCGACCGCAACGCCGCGTGGATGCCCGCGATCCTCGATGCCGCGGCGCGTGGCCCCGCGGTCGTCGCCGTGGGCGCGTTGCATCTGGGCGGTGAGGACGGCTTGTTGACCCTGCTGGAGGGCGAGGGCTTCGCCATCGAGCGGGTGGTCCTGGACGGCGAGGTGGCGCAATGACCCGGATCATCGAGAGCCTGAGCGAGATCGCGCCGCAATACGACGCGCTGTTCTGCGACCTGTGGGGGTGCCTGCATAACGGTGTGCGCCCCTTCGACGAGGCGGTCGCGGCGCTGCGCGACTTCGGCGCGGCGGGGGGCACGGTGGTGCTGCTGACCAACTCGCCCCGGCCGACCCCGTCGGTGATCGAGCAACTCGACGGGATGGGTGTGCCGCGCGACCTCTACCACGCGGTCGCCTCCTCGGGCGATGCGGCGCGGGACGCGCTGGCCTCGGGGATGTTCGGAGAGAAGGTCTACCATATCGGGCCGGAGCGGGATCTCGGCTTCTTCGACGGGATGCCGGTGGAGCGGGTTCCGCTGACGGAGGCGGAGGGGATCGTGTGCACGGGACTGAACGACGACAGCACCGAGACGCCGGATGATTACCGTGACGTGATCCTCTACGGCCAGACGCATGGGCTGAAGATGCTGAATGCCAATCCCGACATTTTCGTCGATCGGGGCGACCAGCGGATCTATTGCGCGGGGGCCATCGCGCAGGCCTACGAGGCGGCGGGTGGCGAGGCGATGGCCTTCGGCAAGCCGCACGCGCCGATCTACGTGCTCGCCCGGCGCAAGCTGGCCGAGGCGCGCGGCGAGGACGTGTCCGACGGGCGCATCCTGTGCGTGGGCGACGGTATCGCCACGGATATCGCGGGCGGCGTGGGGGAGGGGTTCGACACGCTGTTCGTGACCGGGGGCCTCGCGGCGGAGGAGACGCGCACCGACCGCCAGCCAGACCCGGGCAAGCTGGAGGCGTTTCTCGGCAAGCACGATCTGAGCCCGACCGCGGCCATCGGCAAGCTGCGCTGAAGCGCGCGCGGACGGGGAGGGCGCATGCGGCTGTTTCTCGCCACGCTGGCCGTACTGGTCGCCTTCGCCGCCAATTCCGTACTGACACGCGCGGGGCTGGCGGACGGAGCGATCGCGCCCGCCGCCTTCGCCGCGATCCGGCTGGCATCGGGTGCGCTGGTGCTCGGGGCGATCGTGGCCTTGCGCGGTGCGGCCCCGTGGCGAGGCGGCTCGGCGGGCGGGGCGGCGAGCCTGCTGGCCTATGCGGTGCTGTTCTCCTTCGCCTATGTCGCGATCCCGGCGGGGCTGGGTGCGCTGATCCTGTTCGGCGCGGTCCAGGTCACCATGTTCGCGGGCGCGATCCTGCGCGGAGAGCGGCCGGGTGCGCGGCGCTGGATCGGCTCGGGGCTGGGCCTCGCCGGGCTGGCGGTACTGGGCGTGCCGGGCGCGGGCGCGCCGCCGGGCTGGGCGGCGGGCTGCATGGCGCTGGCGGGGGTGGCCTGGGGACTCTACTCGCTGATCGGGGCGCGGGCGGGCGACGCGACGCGGGCCACGGCGGGCAATTTCCTGTGGGCCGCACCGGTGACGTTGATCCTGTGGGCGCTCGTTGGCGGCGGGACCAGCGTCGCGGGCGTCGCGCTCGCCGTCGCGTCGGGGGCGGTGGCCTCGGGCCTCGGCTACGCGGCGTGGTACGCGGTGCTGCCCCGGCTCGACGCCTCGGTGGCGGCTTTGGCGCAGCTGACGGTGCCGCTGATCGCGCTGGCGGGCGGGATGGCGTTCCTGGGCGAAGCCCCCGATTTGCGCTTCGCAATCGCCAGCGTGCTGATCCTGGGCGGCGTGGGCCTGGGCCTGATGCGAAAGAAGTTGCCGTAACGGTTGCGGGCTGGCACGATTCGCGCCGACGCAATCACAGGAGGAGCGCCCGATGTCGAAGCGCGCGGAACTGATCCAGAAATACATCGCCGATCTCAAGGACAAGACCGGCATGGACGCGGACGAGGATCTGATGACCAAGGTCACGATCGCCTGCGGCCCGTCGATCTACAATGCGGACAGCTCGTCCGTCTCCGCCGGATCGCGGGAGGAGTTGCTGACCGTGCAGAACAACTTCGTGATGAAGAAGCTGGGCATCACCGACGAGGACAGCGCGATGGGCGCGGTCCAGAAGGCGATCGAGACCTATGGCCGGTCGAACCGCAACAAGTACCGCGCGGTGCTCTACTACATCATCACCAAGCAGCAGGGGAAGGAGAGCGTCTTCGCCTGACGCCTGACTGCGCTAGACCGGGAAAGGGGGGCCGCCGCGGCCCCCTTTTTTCATGGCATGATGCGTTCGAGCGGGTCGTGCAGCACCTCGCCCGGCTGGCCGAACGCAAGGCGGGGCAGGAAGTCGGGCTTGAAGCGCAGGGCGCGCAGGGCCACTTCGTCCACCCAGAGATGCCGGTTCACCACGCCCTCGGGGTCGTCCACGCGGACCTCCCCTTCGGCGGTGGCGGCGTAGAACAGCTCGACCTGGTGGTAGTCATGCGCGGGATCATGGAATTCGGACGTGCCCAGAAGGCGACCGGGCGTGATCGTCAGGCCGGTCTCCTCCGCGACCTCTCGGATGAGATTGTCGGCGAGGCTCGCATGACGCTCGACCCCGCCGCCGGGCGCGCACCACAGGTCGGAGCGGTCGCCGGGATAGGCGTTGACGATGAGCAGGCGACCCGCCCGCATAATGACGGCACGGACGGACAGGCGGGGGGATTGGTCGGGCATGGGCGCAGCGTCGCGCGCGCGGGCGGGATGTGCAAGCTCGCCTTGATCGCGGCGCTGATGCCTGTACCCGCCGCGGCGGAGTGCGTGGTGCTGCTGCACGGGTTGGCGCGCACCGATGCCTCGCTGCTGGTGCTGGAGAACGTGCTGGACCGTGCGGGCTTTCGCACCGTGAACATGACCTATCCCTCGACGGAATACGCGGTACCGGTGCTGGCCGAGGCTGCGGTCAGCCAGTCGGTCGCGGCCTGCGGCGACGAGCGGCCGGTGAATTTCGTGACCCATTCGATGGGCGGCATCCTGCTGCGGCATTACCTCGAGGATCACGCGATCGAGGGGCTGGGTCGCACGGTGATGCTGGCGCCGCCCAATCAGGGGTCGGAACTGGTGGACCAGCTGGGCGGGCTGGCGCTGTTTCGTTGGATGAATGGCCCGGCGGGGCTGGAGATGGGCACCGACGGTGTGATCGAGACGCTCGGGCCGGTGGCGTTCGATCTGGGCGTGATCGCGGGTGATCGGACGTGGAACGTGCTGACCTCGGAACTGATCCCCGGTGCGGATGATGGCAAGGTCTCGATCGAAAGCACGCGGGTCGACGGCATGGCCGACCACATCGTGTTGCCGGTCACGCATACCACAATGATGAACAATCCCGGCGTAATCGCGCAGGTGATCGCGTTTCTCGATACCGGCGCGTTCGATCGGGATACGGCGTTCGGGGAGGGGACGCTGCTGGTCGTGGATCCGCCGCTGGTGGGGGAGTAGGCGCGGGCGCATCTCTAGCTTAGCGCGGACTCAAGGCCGAAGGCCGCCGCGCATCGGTCGTGCTGAAAGCACGCCTCCGGCGTGACCCGCCGCCCGGCACGGCGATCTGGCTGATGACGGCGCGACTTGGACAGACCGGACGGACTTTGCAGAGATAAAGTGCCACGCACGAACCGAGAATCGCCGCATCTCGGCCCGTCGATGCGCGGCTCCGCGCTACGGAGTCGTGACACGCCCCGGATCCGAGGCGCAGCCGCCCTCACCCTTTCCGGGTGATCGCGGTCACATGGCCCATCTTGCGGCCCGGTCGCGCCTCGGCCTTGCCGTAGAGGTGCAGCGCGCTGCCCGGCATTGCCGCATATCCGGCCCATCCGTCCGCCTCGGCCCCGATCAGGTTGGTCATGACCGCGTCCGAATGGCGCTGGCCGTCGCCCAGCGGCCAGCCCGCCACGGCGCGGATATGCTGGGCGAACTGGTCGATCAGGCAGGCGTCCTGTGTCCAGTGGCCGGAATTATGCACGCGCGGCGCGATCTCGTTCACCACGAGGCCCTCGCGCGTCACGAACAGCTCCACCCCCATCACACCGATGTAATCTAACGCGTTCAGGATTCGCCCTGCGATCAACACCGCGTCGGTCTGGACCGAGCGGGGCAGCGGCGCGGGCACGGTGGTGGTGTGCAGGATGCCGTCGAGATGCACGTTCTGCCCCGGATCGAAGCAGACGACGGCTCCGTCGAGCGAGCGCGCGCCGATCACCGAGATCTCGGCGGAGAAGTCGACGAAGCCTTCCAGCACGCTGGGCGCCTCGACCTTCGGCAGCGTGTCGCCGGTGAGGCGGGCCTGCCCCTTGCCGTCATAGCCGAGGCGGCGGGTCTTGAGGATGGAGGGGGTGCCGATGGTCGCGACAGCACCGGGCAGGGCTGCGTCATCGTCCACGGCGGCGAAGGGCGCGGTGGTCAGCCCGATGCCTTGCAGGAACTCCTTCTCGCTCACGCGGTCCTGGCTGATGGCGAGCGCGCGACGGTTGGGGCGGATCGGGACCATGCTCTCGATCAGGTCGAGAGCGTCGGCGGGGACGTTCTCGAACTCGTAGGTCACGACATCGCAGGCGGCGGCGAAGGCGCGCAGGGCCTCGGCATCCTCGTAGGGGGCGGTCGTGCAGCGGTCGGCGACCTGGGCGGCGGGGCAGTCGGGCGCAGGCTCGTAGATGTGGACGCGCAGGCCCAGCGGGGCGGCGGCCAGCGCCAGCATCCGGCCCAGCTGTCCGCCACCGAGGATGCCGATGGTCGATCCGGGAGGCAGCATGTCATTCATCGGAGGGCGCATCCGGGATGGAGGCCGACAGCGCCGCGCGCCAGGCGTCGAGACGGTCGGCGAGGCCCGCATCGTCGTTCGCGAGGATCGCGGCGGCCATCAGGCCCGCATTGGCGGCACCCGCCGCGCCGATGGCCATCGTGGCGACCGGAAAGCCCTTGGGCATCTGCACGATGGAGTAGAGGCTGTCGACGCCCGACAGCGCCCTGGTCTGCACCGGCACGCCGATCACGGGCACGCGGGTCTTCGACGCCATCATGCCCGGCAGATGCGCCGCCCCGCCCGCGCCCGCGATGATCGCCTTCAGGCCCCGGCCCGCGGCGGCGCGTCCGTAGTCCCACAGCCGGTCGGGGGTACGGTGGGCGCTGACGATCTTCGCCTCGTAGGGGATGTCGAGCTCGTCGAGGATGGCGGCGGCCTCGCGCATCGTCGGCCAGTCGGACTGGCTGCCCATGATGATCCCGACCTGTGGCTGCATCCGATCCTCCGCGCTGTTGGCGCGCACCATATTCGCGCGGCGCGCGAACTCAAGCGATGATGTCGGGGTGCAATTCGTCCTCGAGCCGCGCGATCTGGTCTTTCAGAGCCAGCTTCTGCTTTTTCAGTCGCCGCAGCGTCAGCATGTCGGCGCGGCCCGCCTCGTGCAGGGCGGAGATCGCCTCGTCGAGGTCGCGATGTTCCCTCAGCAGGGTGTCGAGGCGCACGCGCAGGACCTCCTGCCGGTCCATGTTGCCGGTGTCACGCATGATCTGCCCTCCTCGCCCGATCTTAGCGCGCCGGTCGCGGGCGGCCAAGGGCGCGGTTGCCCCGGCGGGTGCGGCAGCTTACATCCCCTCGTCATGGACATGATCAAATCCCTCCGCGCGCGCTTCGAGCGCAAGCCGACCGTCGCCGTCATCCGCCTGCACGGCGCCATCGGGGCGAGCCTCGGCATAGGGCGGGCGGGGCTGTCGGATGCCTCCACCGCGCCGCTGATCGAGAAGGCGTTCAAGACCAAGGGGCTGGAGGCGGTCGCGCTGTCGATCAACTCGCCCGGCGGCTCGCCCGCACAATCGGCGATGATCGCCGCACGCATCCGGCGGCTGGCGGCGGAGAAGGAGGTGCGGGTCTTCGCTTTTTGCGAGGACGTGGCGGCGTCGGGCGGCTATTGGCTGGCCACGGCGGGGGACGAGATCTTCGCTGACGACAACTCGATCGTCGGGTCGATCGGGGTTATCTCCGCCTCCTTCGGGTTTCACGAGCTGCTGTCGCGCTACGGCATCGAGCGGCGGGTGCACACGGCGGGCGAGGACAAGTCGATGCTCGACCCGTTCAGACCCGAACGGGCCGAGGACGTGGAGCGGCTGAAGGCGCTGCAGGCGGAGATCCACGCCAATTTCAAGCGGCAGGTGGAAACGCAGCGCGCGGGCAAGCTCGCGGATCGCGATCTGTTCACCGGCGAGATCTGGGTCGGGCGGCAGGCGCAGGAGGTCGGACTGATCGACGGGATCGGTCACCTGGTGCCGACCATGAAGGCCCGTTTTGGCGACAAGATCCGCTTCCGCGTCGCCTCCGCGCGCAAGCCCTTGCTGGCCCGCCTCGGCTTCGGCGTCGAGGAGGTGCTGGGCAGCCTGGAGGCGCGCGCGATGTGGCAGCGTTGGGGGCTGTGACCGCATGATCCTCAAGATCATCGTCCTGTTCCTGATCTTCATGGCCGTGCTGGGCATGATCGGAAAGATCCTTCCCGGATCGAAGCCGAACACGAAGCGCCGTTGCCGCAAATGCGGAGGCCACGTCATCGGGGGCAGCTGCCCCTGCGGCGCGACGAAGGCGTGACGGTGCGGCGGGTACGGTTGCGGGTTTGCCCCTCGCCCTTATATGGGGCCACAGCCGCGCGGGACCGCGGCGCGAGGGAGGCTTCATGGATCTGTTGATGACGGCGGCCGGACTGGTGCTGCTGGTCTTTGCCGGCGATCTGCTTGTGCGCGGCGCGGTGGCGCTGTCGCTGAAGCTGGGCATCCCGGCGCTGGTGGTCAGCCTGACCATCGTGGCCTTCGGCACCTCGGCCCCCGAATTGCTGATCGCGATCCAGTCCGCGCTCGACGACCTGCCGGGGATCGCCTACGGCAATGTCGTCGGCTCCAACATCGCCAACGTGCTGCTGGTGATCGGGCTGCCCGCGATCATCACGACGATCCACACCCGCGAATGCGAGACGCGGCGCAGCTTCCTGCAGATGATCTTCGCCACCGCGCTGTTCATCGCGATGTGTTTCGCGGGGCCGCTGGAGGCTTGGCACGGTGCGGTGATGCTGCTGGCGCTAGCTTACGTGCTGCTCGACGCCTATCGCGCGGCGCGGGCGGCCCGGCACGCCGGCATGGAGCCCGAGGACGAGCTGGCGGAACTCGAGGACGCGGAGCCCGACATGCCGGGGCTGAAGCTGACCGGATTTCTGATCGCGGGCCTGATCGGCCTTCCGCTCGGCGCGAACCTGCTGATCACGGGCGCGGAGAACATCGCCATGCGCTTCGGCGTGTCCGAGGCCGTGATCGGCCTGACGCTTGTCGCGGTGGGCACCTCGCTGCCGGAACTCGCGACGACCATCATGGCGACGCTGCGCCGCCAGGCGGATGTGGTGCTGGGTAACGTGATCGGCTCCAACCTCTTCAACCTGCTGGCCATCATGGGGGTGGCGAGCTTCTTCGGCCCGCTGCCGGTGCCCGAGGGCTTCCTCGGCTTCGACCTGTGGGTGATGCTGGGGGCGTCGCTGCTGCTGGTGCCCTTCGTCGCCGGATGGACCGAGGTTAACCGGATCTGGGGCATCGCCTTCGTGGCGGCCTATGCGGGCTATGTCGCGCTGATGCTGGTGGCGCAATGATCGCGCCGGGCCGCGCACTGGTGACGGGCGGGGCGCAGCGGCTGGGCCGCGCGATGGTCGAGGCGCTGGCCGCCGATGGCTGGCAGGTCGCGGTGCATTACAACTCTTCCGCGACGGATGCCGAGGCGCTGGCCGATGCGGTCGGCGGCGTGGCTCTGGGCGCGGACCTGCTCGACGTGAAGGCGACCGCCGGTCTGGTCGACCGGGCGGCGGAGGCGCTGGGCGGGCCGCTGACCCTCCTGATCAACAATGCCTCGATCTTCGAGCATGACGATTTCGAGACCGCGACGCCCGAGAGCTGGGAGCGGCATCTCGGCTCGAACCTGCGCGCGCCCTTCCAGTTGATTCAGGCCTTCGCGCGGCAGGCGCCCGAGGTCGGCAGCGATACGGGGGGAGAGCCGGTGGCCCGCGCGATGGTGCTCAACATGTGCGACATGCGGGTCCGCAAGTTGACCCCGCAATTCGTGACCTACACTCTGGCGAAGTCGGCGCTGTGGACGCTGACGCAGACCGCGGCGCAGGGCCTGGCGCCGAAAGTGCGGGTCAATGCGATCGGGCCCGGGCCGACGATGCAGGGCGTGCGTCAGTCCGATGCGCACTGGCAAGCGCAGCGCGCGGCGACCATCCTGAAGCGCGGCTCCGACCCCGACGAGGTCGTGGCGGCGCTACGCTTCGCGCTGGCGATGGACGGTTTCACCGGACAACTGATCTGCCTCGACGGCGGACAGCATCTTGCGTGGCGGACGCCGGATGTGCTGGGCGTCGAGTAGCCTGCCGCGATTCGCTGTCACGTGATCTGTCCACCGCTCACGGGACCGTCATCGAACCGTCGTGAAACTCGTTGTTTTTTCAGGGGTATATACGCGCGACGAATTTCTTTTTAACGAAAACAATGGGTTGGATTGGTGCCTAAAATTGAGGCAATTCGTTAAGGAACCTTGTTTTCAAGGGCAGGGAGCGTAATCCCAAAACCTGCCCCCAGACTTATCCACAGGAATCGTGGACATGTTTTTCCTTGAAACACCCCCTGCCGCATTGCAGCCCGGACGGGAATCACGAGACTGAGAGTATGGCGCACAACAACCAGCACAGCTTCGACGAGGAAGGGCGCGTTGCGCGGGAAAAGGCCGGTGAGAAACCCGGTGCCGAGATCATCCGCGACTACGTGAAGACCCTGCCGGACGCGCCGGGCGTCTACCGGATGCTCGACCGGCAGGGCGAGGTTCTCTACGTCGGCAAGGCGCGGTCCCTGCGCAAGCGGGTGGCGAACTATACCAAGCTGCAGGGCCAGTCCGCGCGCATCGGGCGGATGATCGCCAACACCGCCTCGATGATGTTCCTGCGCACCGAGACGGAGACCGAGGCGCTGCTCTTGGAGCAGAACCTCATCAAGCAGCTCAAGCCGCGCTACAACGTGCTGCTGCGCGACGACAAGAGCTTTCCCAATATCCTCGTCACGGACGATCACGGCTATCCCGCGATTACCAAGCATCGCGGCGCAAAGACGCGCAAGGGCCGCTATTTCGGGCCGTTCGCGAGCGCGGGTTCGGTCAACCACACGCTCAACACGCTGCAAAAGGCGTTCCTGCTGCGAAACTGCTCGGACACCATGTTCGACAGCCGCTCGCGCCCTTGCCTGCTCTACCAGATCAAGCGCTGCTCTGGCCCCTGCGTCGGCAAGATCGGCGAGGCGGACTATGCCGAGTTGGTCGAGGATGCGGTGAAATACCTGCAGGGCCGCTCGACCCGCGTGCAGGGAGAGCTGGCGCGCGAGATGGCCGAAGCGTCGGCGAACATGGAATTCGAGCGCGCCGCCGCGCTGCGCGACCGCATCCGCGCGATGACCAACGTGCAGTCGGTGCAGGGCATCAACCCCGAAGGCGTGGCCGAGGCCGACGTGATCGGCCTGCACGAACAGGATGGGCAGGCTTGCGTGCAGGTCTTTTTCTTCCGCGCGCATCAGAACTGGGGCAACCGCGCCTATTTCCCACGCACCGGCGGGGCGGAGAGTGCTGCGGAGATCCTCGAAAGCTTCATGGGGCAATTCTACTCCAACAAGGAGCCCGCGCGCCTGATCCTGATGAGCCACGAGATCGAGAACGCGGACCTGATGCGCGATGCGCTGGGCGAGAAGCTGGGCCGCAAGGTGGTGATCGGCGTGCCGCAGCGCGGGGAGAAGCGGATGCTGGTCGACCAGGCCGTCAAGAACGCGCGCGAGAGCCTCGGCCGCCGGATGAGCGAGACGGCGACGCAGGGGCGGCTCCTGGAAGGGTTGGCGGAGGCGTTCGACCTCGACGGACCGCCGCAGCGGATCGAGGTCTACGACAACTCTCACATCCAAGGCGCGCACGCCGTGGGCGCGATGGTGGTCGCAGGGCCGGAGGGCTGGCTGAAATCGAGCTATCGCAAGTTCAACATCAAGGGCGACAAGATCACGCCGGGCGACGATTTCGGCATGATGAACGAGGTGCTTGACCGCCGTTTCTCCCGCCTGATGAAGGAGGACCCGGACCGCAAGTCCGACCAGTGGCCCGACCTGGTGCTGATCGACGGCGGGCCGGGGCAGGTGAGTGCGGCGGAGGCGGCGCTCGCCGAGCTGGGCGTCGAGGACGTCACCGTGATCGGCGTGGCAAAGGGGACCGAGCGCGACGCGGGCAAGGAGGTGTTCTACCGTGCGGGAATGGCGCCCAAGGCGCTGCCCTTCCGCGACCCGGTGCTCTACTTCACGCAGCGCCTGCGCGACGAGGCGCACCGCTTCGCCATCGGCACCCACCGCGCCAAGCGGGCCAAGGCGACGACGGCCACCCCGCTCGACGAGATCCCCGGCGTGGGGGCTGCGCGCAAGCGGTCGTTGCTCGCCCATTTCGGCTCGGCCAAGGCGGTGACGCGCGCGGGCCTCGCCGATCTCAAGGCGGTGGACGGGATCTCGGAGGCACTGGCGGAGAAGATCTACGGCTATTTTCACGAGGCGGGCTAGGGGGCATGGCGGAGATCCGCAAATCGGCACAGGAGGTCGAGATCGATCATCTGCTGGCGGAGGAGTTCTGCTGCGACCGCGACTTCGCGCGGCGGTTCCTCGATGCATGCGGGTCGGACGATGACGTGTTCCATGTGGAAGAGGCGATCGCCGAACCTTCGCTGGGTGGGGAGGGTTTCGGTGATCTGCTGGTGACGGGCACGGGGCGCGACGGCATGCGCCGCGCGCTGCTGGTCGAGAACAAGATCGGGGCGGCGGCGGGCCATCGGCAGGCGGAGCGATACTCCGACCATGCCGACCGGATGCGCGCCGAGGGCTGGGCGGTCGAGACCGTGCTCGTCGCGCCCGCGAGCTATCGCGGGGAGCGGGATGCTTTCGACCTGAGCGCCGATCTGGAGGCGGTGTCGGACGCGATGCGCAATCCCGACGACAGGCGCCTCGCCTGGCGACGCGGGATCATCGCGCGGGCGCTGCAAAAGAAGGCGACGGGCGGCGTGCGCATCCCCGATGCCGCGGTCCACGCGCTGAAGAAGGCCTACCTCGCGCATATGGCGGAGCTGTGCGCGCGGCGTGGCGAGCCATTCGCCTTCCCGGCCCTCGCGGCCGAGTATTACGACGGCGACAGCTGGGTCTGGCGCATCCGGCACGCCGATCTGCGCGAGGGGATCGAGTTGCGCCATCGGCTGTGGACGACGCTGAAGGACCCCGCCGGTGCCGTCGACCTGATCGTGCGCGATCCGTCCGACGCGGAACGGCACCTGTTCCGCGAGGAGCCGCCCGAAGGCGCGACCCACGCGCCCTTCTCCAAGGGGCGCGGCGACCTCGTCAGCATACGCCTGCCAGAGATGCGCGCGGCGGACGGTTTCGATCCGGCGATCGGCGATGCGGCCTTCGAGGCGATGGTGGAGCTGACGAAATGGTATCTCGATGCGCGGATCTGACGGGCGGTCGCGTCACCCCGCGATCATCTCCTCCACCACACGGTTGAAGCGGTCCAGCGCACCCTCGAAGCGGCCGAAGAGGTGGCTGGGGTTCCCGCGCGAGGCGAAGCCGGACTGGATCTCCTCGCCCAGCTCGAAATCCTCCATCAACGCAATCACGGTGATGCGTTGGTTCTTGTCCCAGTGCGCCTGCATCTCCGGTGTCCGCGGGGCGGAGTTCGGGACGAGTGTGGCCATGCGCACGCGGGTCAGCGCCTCCGACACCGGCTCGAAGTGGAACCACATCACGTGGTCCTGCTGCACGAGCGGCTGGGTGTTGACCATCATCAGATAGACGAGGTTCGCATCCCGGCGCAGGTGCCAGTCCGCCTCGGGCGCGTCGCCGAGATCGGGCATCGAGTTGCGCGGCAGCATGGCACGGATATGCGGGCCGAAGCTCTGCCAGATCAGCAGGTTGTCGGGAAAGTAGGGGCCGATGGTGTCCTTGTGCGCGACGCGGAAATGGTAGGCCTCCAGGCCCCCCTCGATCAGTAGCTTCCAGTTGGCGGCGATGTCGATCTGCTCGATCGCGGCGATGCGGTGGTCCGGCAGGCCGATCCAGTCGAAATCGGCTCCGAGCGCGCCGATCCTGGCGTCGATACCGGGCATGTGCGCGACGTCCGGTTCGGCGATTACCCAAGTGAACACGCGTTTGCAGCCCGCAGCTTCCCGCTCCAGCGTCGCGCCGCGATGGCGGCAGACGTTGGGAAGGACGCGGACATCGTCGTCATCGTCGCGGGTCAGCAGGAGCGGCAGGTACATGGAGCGCAGGGTGAGGAAGGCGCGCGGGCCTTCGATCTCGGAGGGTCGCGATCCGACCTTACGGAAAGCCGCTCATGTCCGACAGCCTCACGCGCCACCTCGCGCTCGCCCGCGACGGGCTGGGGGGCACCAGCCTCGCTGCCATCGCGGGGGACGCGGGCGTGACCAAACAGGCACTGCTGCACCATTTCGGCAGCGAGGAGCTGCTCCAGGCCTAGGTGCTGGAAGGGCTCGCGGACAGTCTGATGGCAGACCTGGCTGAGGAGGGCGGCGCGGCACGGGATCTGCTGTCGCGCCAACTGCACCGGCTGCGTGCGGCATCGGTGGAGGGCGGCGAGGACCTGACGCTGGTGGTGCGCGCCCTGTTCGACGCAGATGGCTCGGCCCGGCGCTGGTGGTTCAAACCTTGTCTCGACCGACTGGTCGAACTGGGACCGGATGTGGCGCCCGGCGTGCCCGCTCACCGGATCGCGGCGACACTGTTCGGCCTGCTGGGCAAGATGCACTACCTCGCGATCTCGATCGACACCTTGCAGGCGATGTACGGGGCGGACTCGCCCATCGCAGCCTATAACGCGGCCTTTGCGGCGGAGATCGACGGGCTGCTCGCGCCCGACGCGGAGAAATTCGTGCTTGGAAGCCGTTGGGGACTACCCCACGGGGGCGGGGCGGGCTAGATCGAACCCCATGCGCTGGACTGTACCGAATATACTCACCGTTCTGCGGGTCGCCGCGGCCCCGATGATCGCCATCGTCTTCCTGATCCTGCCGCGCCCGGCGGCGGACTGGGTGGCGCTGGCACTGTTCATAGGCGCATCGCTGACCGATTTCGTCGATGGCTGGATGGCGCGGCGCTACGACATGGGCTCGCCCTTCGGCAAGATGCTCGACCCGATCGCGGACAAGGCGATGGTGGTCATCGCGCTCGCGGCACTCTTTGCGCTGATCGGGCTCAACTGGTTCTACGTGCTGCCCACCGTGCTGATCCTGCTGCGCGAGGTGCTGGTCTCGGGCCTCCGGGAATTCCTCGGCAACGTGAAGCTCGACGTGACCAAGGTCGCGAAATGGAAGACGACGACGCAGATGTTCGCCATCGCCGTGCTGCTGGGCGCGGGGGCCGTCGACGCGGAATACCGCGCGCTGACCTTCACGATGGAGATCATCGAGGTCGAGGCCGTGCTGGCGGGGCAGGCCGAGGATCGCGGCGGGCTGGTCCTGCTGCATCTGGGCCGCGATTTCCTGTTCGCGATCGGGCTGATCCTGCTCTGGATCGCCGCCGTGCTGACCGTCTGGTCGGGGGCCGACTATTTCCGCAAGGCCATGCCCTACCTGGAGGACAAGGGATGAGGGTCCTCTACTTCGCTTGGCTGCGGGAGCGGATCGGTGCCGGGTCCGAGGACATCGCGACCGAGGCCGCGACCGTCGCAGACCTCGTGGCCGAACTGGCCGCGCGCGACGCGCGGCATGCAGCCGCCTTCGCCGACATGAGCGCGGTGCGCGTGGCGCTGGACGAGGAGATGGCGGAGATGACCGCGCCGCTCGCCGGCGTACGCGAGGTCGCTTTCTTTCCGCCGATGACGGGCGGCTGATGGCCGTTCGCGTTCAGGAAGCGGACTTCGATCCGGGGGCGGAACTCGATGCGTTGGTCGCGGGGCGGACGGATGTCGGCGCGGTGGCGAGCTTCACCGGGCTGGTGCGCGGCGGCGACGTCACCGAGATGGTGCTGGAACACTGGCCCGGCGTGACCGAGAAGGCGCTCGCCGCCATCGAAGATGAGGCGCGGGGCCGCTTCGAACTGAACGCCAGCCTGATCGTCCACCGCTACGGCCCGCTCGCCCCCGGCGCGCGGATCGTCTTCGTCGCGGCGGCGGCCCCTCATCGCCGCGCGGCCTTCGAGGCGGCGGAATTCATGATGGACTACCTCAAGACCCGCGCCCCCTTCTGGAAGAAGGAGGTCACGCCCGACGGCGCCTCCTGGGTCGATGCGCGCGAGGCGGACGACGCGGCGGAGGCGCGCTGGCGCGACTGATGGCCTAGTCCGCGGTCCGCGCCCGCTCAGCCTCGTAGGCGGCCTGCCAGTCGAGCACCTGCTGGCGCGCGCCGCGAAGTCCGTCCATCGCGGCGTCGAGCTCGGCCTGCTTTTCCCGCAACTGCGCGCGCAGCGACTGGTCGGTGGCGGCGAGCTGGGCAGCAATCGCGGCCTGGCCTTCCTCCGCCTGCGCGAGGCGGGAAGTCATGTCTTCCACGGTCTCGACGCGCGATGTGCCGGCCCGCGCTAGGCTGCCATAGAGCCAGCGTAGCAGCCAGCCCAGCACGAACGCGCCCATCAGGGCCGCCGTCATCGCGAGGATGAGTTCGTCGCGTGTCATCTTCTGTCCTCTTACTCGGCGGGGGCGGACGCCTCCTCGTCCGTGTCCGCTTCGGGCGCTTCTTCGCCCGTAGTGATGTCGGGCGTGCCGGTGTCTGCCTCGCCCTCGTCTTCCGTCTGATCGACGCTCTCGTCGTCCGTCTCCGGCGTCCCGTCCTGCTCTTGCCCGGCAGGGTCGACGACGCGGAACTCGATGCGACGGTTCAGCTCCCGCCCCTCGGCGGTCTCGTTTGTGGCGATGGGGTTCACCTCGCCGAAGCCTTCGGCCTGCATCCGGTCGAGGAATACACCACGCGCCAGCAGCGCGTCGAGTACGCTGTCGGCCCGCGCCTGCGAGATGCGCATGTTGCCATCCTCGCCGCCGGAGCTGTCGGTGAACGCGTCGATGAAGACCTGCGTGCCCGGACAGGTGGCCAGCACGGAGGCGATGGCGTCGAGCGGTCCGGCCGATCCGATGTCGAGTGTGGCGGAGCCCGGTGCGAACTCGATGCGCTGGTCGGCCTGCACGCGGGCGACGGCCGTGTCGCATTCGGCGGCGGAAACGCTGGGCGTCTCGATCTCGATCGGGGTTTCGGCGGGCGCCTCGACCGGGGGGGCGTAGCCCTCGACCTCGACGACGATCTCGGGATCGCTCATCAGTCGACCATCGAGGGTGGAGAGCAGCCGCGCCTCCAGATCCTCGCCCGCGCCGGTGCCGGTGATCCGGACCTCGTCCCCCTGCGCCCGGATCGAGCCGGTGTCGAGCAGGGCGAGCGCGTCGAGCAGCACCAGCGCATCGGCCAGCGGAAGCGCCGAGCCGGGCGCGTCGGCGATCAGGTCGATCTCGGTGGTGACGGCGGGGTAGGCGGTCGCGGCATAGCTTTCGAGCGCCTCGACCCCGTCCATGCCGCTGACCGCGCCGGTGACCGACAGGTCCGACGCGCCCCGGCTGAGGGTCAGGCCGATCGGGGCGGCGGTCTCGGTCGGGGTGGGGGCCTCGGCCACCGTCGCGGGGCGCATCACGGTGAGAGTGTAGCCCTCCGGCAGATCCGCCCGTACCCGCTCAGCCGCGCGTTCGGCAACCTCCGTCTCCAACGCCTCGCCCGGTTCGACGGCGACCACGCGGTCCCGGATCGTCAGGGTGGCCGCGGGCAGGTCCGACAGCAGGTCGATGCCCGTGCGCACCGTGGCGAGCCAGTTTCCGTCCGGCACGCCGAGCGCGACCGGGCAGGTGAGGCCCGAAAGCCCGGTGGTGGAGGCCACCGTCCGCAGGATGTCGCGGGCCGTCGCCTCGTCCGGGGCGGCGCAGGCGTCGAGCGCGTAGACACCCTCGCTGACCGAAAGGGTGAACGGATAGGGGCTGAGGACCATGCGCGGCGCGGTCAGCGCGAGGTCGAGCGCCAGCCCGTCCGGCGCGCCGTCACGCAGCAGGGCGGTCAGCGCCTGGCGGCTTTCCTCGTCGGGCAGCGCGGCCTCGACCCGCAGCGTGCCGTCCGACAGCTGCATCTGCCCGGTCTCGATCCGGGGCAGAGCTTCGGTCAGGAGCATGACGGCATCGGGCCAAAGCGGGGCGTCGCGATCCTCGTCCAGCGTCATCAGATCGACGAGGCGCCGTTCGGGGGCCGCGCGCAGCGCGGCGATCTGCTCCTCCGCGCTGTCGGGCACGCGACCCATCAACGTGACGAGGTCGCGGGTTAGCAGCACCGCCAGTTCCAGCGGCTCGGGCGGCAGTTCCTCCGCATCGGCGAGCGTGATGGCATCGTCGAGATCGTCCTCGGACACCAGCGCCTCGGCCACGTCGAGCGCGCGGAAGCGGGCGGCCTCGCTGGGCGCGGTGCCCGACAGCGCCACGCGGCGGCCATCCGCCTCGACCTCGACCCAGTCCTGACCGGCGGCGTCGAGCGCCGTCTCGACCTCCACCTCGGTCCGTTCCTCGATCACGGTCGCGCCGTAGCCCGCAAGATGCCACGCCCCGTAACCGGCACCGGCAAGACCCGCGAGGGCGACGACAATCGCCAGGATACGCATCATGTCACCTCACACAAACTGGCCTGTGTCCTAGTCCTGCGAGGCGGCATCGGCAAGGGAAGGTCAGGCGGGGATCACGGCGGCGAGAGCCAGCGCGCCCGCCAGGATCAGGCCCGCATCGCGATTCGAGCGGAACAGATGCAGGCACATGCCCGTGTCGTCGATGTCGAGATGGCGCATCTGCCACCACAGGTGCAGCCCGAAGCCCCAGACCCCGGCAAGTGCGATCACCATGCGCAGCGGCGGCGCGTCCACCAGCGCCAAAACGACCGCCAGCGCGGCCAGCGTCACCGACACGATCAGAAAGATCATCAGCCAGCGCGGCGTGGCTGTGCCGAACAGGCGCGCGGTGGACTTCACCCCGATCAGGGCGTCGTCCTCCTTGTCCTGATGGGCATAGATCGTGTCGTAGAACAGCGTCCAGGCGATGCCGGCGAGGTAGAGCAGGATCGCCGGCGCCTCCATCGTGCCGCGCACGGCGACCCACAGCAGCAGCGCCCCCCAGTTGAAGGCGAGCCCGAGGAAGACCTGCGGCCACCAGGTGAACCGCTTGGCGAACGGGTAGATCGCGACGGGGATCAGCGAGGCGAGGCCCATCGCGATGGCGGGCAGCGGAAAGGTCAGCAGGATCGTCCCGGCGATCGCCGTCTGCACCACCAGCCAGATGGCCGCGCCGCGCGGAGTGACCTGGCCCGAGGGCAGGGGGCGCGACCGTGTGCGCGCGACGGCGGCGTCGAACTCGCGGTCGGCGAGGTCGTTCCAGGTGCAGCCCGCCCCGCGCATCAGGAACGCGCCGAGAGCGCTGGCGACCGCGTACCAGACGGTGCGCGCATCCCACGTTCCGCTTGCGGCGGTGGCGAGGGCCAGCGCCCAGAAACAGGGGATCAGCAACAGCCAGGTGCCTGCGGGCCGGTCGGCGCGGCTCAGCCGCAGATAGGGCCGCGCGGCCCGCGGGGCGTGGCGGTCCACCCAGTTGCGGTCGGTCGCGTCGGCGACGCGCATGTCGGGCGATTCGGAGCTCATGCCGCCCTTATGGCAGATCGTGGCGCGGGTTGCAGGTGACGGGAGCCTCCGGCGGGGATATTTGGAACGAAGAAGAAGCGGAGGGGCGCGATGGCGGGGCCGAAGATCAGGTTGTTCACCGAACAGGACCTCGCGGAAGGGCGCGCGGTCGATCTGAGCGAGCACGCGCATTACCTGAGCGCCGTGATGCGGCAGGCGGCGGGGGCGGAGGTCCTGCTCTTCAACGGGCGCGACGGGGAGTGGCGGGCCGAGCTGACCGACGCGGCCAAGCGGCGCGCGGCGGCGCAGTGCCTCGACCAGACTTTGCCGCAGAGCCTGCCGCCCGATCTCGACCTCATCTTCGCGCCGATCAAGAAGGCCCGAACCGATTTCATCGTGGAGAAGGCGACGGAGCTCGGCGTCCGGCGCATTCAGCCCGTCTTCACGCGCTTCACCAATTCCGAGCGCGTGCGCCTCGACAAGCTGCGCGCGCATTGCATCGAGGCGGCGGAGCAGTGCGGCGGCCTCCACGTGCCGGAGTTGTTCGAGCCGGAACCGCTGGACCGGCTGCTCGATGGGTGGGGGGGCGACAGGCGGCTGATGTTCTGCGACGAGCGGATGGACGGGCTGGCGGCCGATGCGGCGCTGCGCGCGGCGGGTGGCGGTCCCTGGGCCGTCCTGATCGGCCCCGAGGGCGGGTTCACCGAGGACGAATCGTCGCGACTGTCCGCCTTGCCCTTCGTCACCAAGGTCGGCCTCGGCCCCCGCATCCTGCGCGCCGACACGGCGGCGGTGGCGGCAATCACCCTGTGGCAGGCGACGCTGGGCGACTGGTAGCGCTGCGCGTCCCGCGGGTCCGGTCTGGCGCGGTCGTGGATCGGGACCTATGCTGGCGTTCCATGAGCAAGCCGCCGATGATCCGACCCGAACTTACCGCCTGGGCGCGCCGCAATGGCGAAGTGCTGGCGATGCTGGGCCTGTTCGCCTTCGGTCTGTGGATCGCGACGCGCGGCGGCTGGGTGCTGGCAGCGCTCGGCACCGTGGTCGCCGTGACCGGCGCGATCCTGATGCGCAACGCGCTGATGCGGATGCGGTTCTCGCGCGGGGAGGGCGATCCGGGCGTCGTCATCGTCGACGAGCGGCGGGTGGGCTATTTCGGCCCCGACACCGGCGGCTTCTTCGAGATGGGGGAGATTCGCTCGGTCGAGTTGATGACCTATCCGACCGGCGCGCACTGGACGCTGCGTGGGCCGGACAGCACGCTCATCATTCCTGTGACGGCCAAGGATGCCGGGCAGCTCTTCGAGGTGTTCTCGGCGCTGCCGGGCTTTCCGATGAGCCGCGCCGTGCGGCTGGTCGAGGGTGAGCGAAGCGCTGCCACCCACGTCCTGTGGCGCGAGGCGCGGCGGCGCGCCTCCTAGCGGCCCAGCCTGAAGTCGAGGCCCGCCCGCGCCGACGGCCAGTCGGCGGCGGTGATAGAATAGACCGCCGTGTCGCGGATCGTGCCGTTCGGCAGGATCATGTGCGCGCGCAGGATTCCGTCGAGTCGCGCGCCCAGACGCTCGATCGCGGCGCGGCTCTGCCGGTTCATCACGTGGGTTCTCAACTCCACCGCGATGCAGTCGAGATCGTCGAAGGCATGGCCCAGCAGCATCCGCTTGCATTCGGTATTGACCGGCCCGCGCTGCGCGGAGGGGGCGAGCCAGGTGGATCCGATCTCCAGCCGCCGGTTCGCCGCGTCGATATTCATGTAGCTGGTCATGCCGACGGCGCGGCCGCACGCCCGGATCGCGAAGGGGCGCATGCGGCCTTCGGCCTCCAGTCCGAGACGGCGGTCTATCTCCGCCGCCATGTTCTCAGGCGCGGGGATCGTCGTGTACCACAGGCGCGACAGCTCGCCCTCGGCGCTGGCCCCGGCCAGGTCGGCGGCGTGATGGTGCGAGAGCGGCACCAGCTCGGCATGGTCCATGGCGGCGCTGAAACGGTCGGGCCAGTGGGGCATCGGCGGTCCTCCTCCCACCCGGTCTAGCCGCTGCACAGTCTTACGTCAGCGCCGCGATTGTATCCGCTACGGATCCGTCAGAACACGGACTGCTCCGCCCGGCGCAGGGCGAAGCCGCCGCCGTCACGGTTCACGCAGGTCATCCCCGTCTCGGACGACAGGCACTCGATCCCGCCATAGGAGAGCCCCGCGCCATAGGGCAGGACCAGCGGGTCCGCGCCGCCGATGGCATCCGTCACGCAAAGCGGCGCGCCCGCCCCGTCGCGCCCGACGCCGAAGGACTGCCCCCAGTCCCCGTCGCAATCGGCGGGCGGGGTCGTGAAGCTCTGCGTCGTCACCCCAAGGTCGCAACGCGCGCCGCCCAGGCTGTCGGACAGGATGCACCGGATATTGCCGCTGGGCGAGGTGAAGACGATATCTTCGGCCAGCGCGGGGCTGGCGATCGAAAGGGCAATGAGGGTCAGGCGCAGCATCTCGGCTCTTCGTTTCAGGGTGCCACTGAACCTAGCGGGGAAACGCTGAATTTCACGCTCCATCGTTGCCAAGGCAGGGGCGTCCCGCTACCTCGGGACAGACCAGCCGCGTCGCGAAGGAGCCGAGCCACATGTCCATCCCACAGTCCGGCGGCGGCCCGATCGAGCGGCGCGAGCAACTGGTCGAATATCTCGAATCGGGCTGCAAGCCCGCCGCCGACTGGCGCATCGGCACCGAGCACGAGAAGTTCGGCTACACGCTTCGGACCCACCGTCCGCTGCCCTACGAGGGCGACTGCTCGATCCACGCGATGCTGTCGGGCCTGTCCTCCCGCTTCGACTGGGCGCCGGTACGCGAACAGGGCAAGCTGATCGGGCTGGAGAAGGCGGGCGCGAATATCAGCTTGGAGCCGGGCGGTCAGCTCGAACTCAGCGGCGCGCCGCTGGAGACCATCCACCAGACCTGCGACGAGGTGAATACGCACCTCGCGCAGGTGAAGGCCATCGCCGACGAGATCGGCGCGGGCTTCATCGGCCTCGGGGCGGCGCCCGACTGGACGCATGACGACATGCCGCTGATGCCCAAGGGTCGCTACGCGCTGATGGACGGCTATATGGACCGCGTCGGTACCACCGGGAAATGGATGATGCGCCGGTCCTGCACCGTGCAGGTCAATCTCGATTTCGGCTCGGAAGCCGACATGGTGCAGAAGTTCCGCGTGGCCCTTGCCCTGCAGCCGGTGGCGACCGCGCTTTTCGCCAACTCCCCGTTCTGGGAAGGCGAGATCAACGGCTGGCAGAGCTTCCGCCAGCGCATCTGGCGCGACCTCGACGCGGCGCGCACGGGCGGTCTGCCCTTCGTCTTCGAGGATGGGATGGGGTTCGAGCGATATGTGGACTACGCGCTCGATGTGCCGATGTACTTCGTCTATCGCGACGGCGAATATGTCGACGCGCTGGGCCAGAGCTTCCGCGACTTCCTCGACGGAAAGCTGCCCGCGCTGCCGGGCGAGGTGCCCACGCTCAGCGACTGGGCCGATCACCTGACCACCATCTTCCCCGAGGCGCGGATCAAGAAGTTCATGGAGATGCGCGGCGCCGATGCAGGCCCGTGGCGGCGCCTCTGCGCGCTGCCCGCCTTCTGGGTCGGGCTGATGTACGACCAGGGCGCGCTCGACGCCGCCTGGGACCTGTGCCGCGACTGGACGCAGGAGGACCGCGAGGCGTTGCGCCACGATGCCGCGAAGGAAGGCCTCGCCGCCAAGGCACCGGGCGGCACGATGCTCGACCTCGCGCGGGCCTGCGTCGACATCGCCGAGGCGGGTCTGAAGGCACGCGCACGCACCGGCGCGGGCGGCCTGATCCCGGACGAGACCCATTTCCTCGCCGCGCTCAAGGACAGCCTGGCACGGGGCGAGAGCATGGCCGACGAGTTGCTGGCCAAGTATCACGGCGAATGGAACGGCGATCTGAGCCGCATCTACGTCGAACACAGCTACTGAGGGGGAACGCCATGAAACTGTTGAATGTCGGTGAACCGGGCGCGGAACGCGCCGCGATGCTCGATGCGGATGGCGGGCTGCGCGACCTCGGCGGTTATCTCGACCGGGTGGATGCCGCGGCCCTGCGCGCGGGCGCGCTTGACCGGCTGGGCGCGGTCGATCCGGGCACCCTGCCGATGGTGGCCGAGGGCACGCGCATCGCGCCCTGCGTGCTCGACGTGCCGACCTTCTTCTGCATCGGGCTGAACTATGCGGCCCATGCGGCGGAGGCCGGGGCGACCCCGCCTGCGGAGCCGATCGTGTTCTCCAAGGCGATCTCGGCGCTCGCCGGCCCGAACGACGACCTGATCCTGCCCGAGCACGCGCAGAAGGCGGATTGGGAGGTCGAGCTGGGCGTCGTCATCGGAACCCGCGCCTGGCAAGTGTCCGAGGCCGACGCGCTCTCCCACGTCGCGGGCTATTGCACCGTCAACGACATCTCCGAACGCGCCTGGCAGATCGAGGGCACGGGCCAATGGATCAAGGGCAAGTCCGCCCCCGGCTTCGGCCCGATCGGCCCGTGGCTCGTCACGGCGGACGAGGTGGCCGATCCCGGCGATCTCGACCTGTCGCTGAGCCTGAACGGGGAGGTGCGTCAGAATTCCAACACCTCCGACCTGATCTTCTCGGTCCCGCAGATCATCGCGCATCTCAGCCGCCACATGGCACTGATGCCCGGCGACGTGATTGCGACCGGCACGCCTTCGGGCGTCGGCATGGGCTGCGATCCGCAACGCTTCCTGCGCCGCGGCGACGTGATGGAGCTGGAGGTCGCGGGCCTCGGCCGTCAGCGTCAGGAAGTGCGCTGAGGGATCAGCTGCTGCGCGATCCCGGCAAACAGCAGGTAGAGGCTGGTGATCGCCAGCCCCGCCTGCGCGAAGGCCGGTCCGTCGAAGCCCACCCAGGCGAGCCAGGTCGCGAACACGCCCCAGATCAGCATCACCGGCAGCGACAGCGCCCGCCAGCGCTCGGTCCGCACGGGGTGGATGAACTTCCACGGAAAGAACTGCGCGAGCGAGATGCCGATGATCATGAACATCGCCGCCCACCCGCCGAAGTCGATCGCGAACAGCACCAGCACCACCATGTTCCAGCAGCCCGGAAAGCCCGAGAAGCTGTTATCCGAGGTCTTCATCCGCGTATCGGCGAAATAGACCACGCCCGTCACGCAGATCAGTAGCCCTGCGGCAAGGCTCCACCCCTCGCCTATCAGCGCGGCCTCGACCAGCGCATAGGCGGGAATGAAGACGTAGGTCAGGTAGTCGATGATGAGGTCGAGCAGCACGCCATCCCATTGCGGCGCGTTGCGCTTGATATCGACCTTGCGCGCCAGCGGCCCGTCGATGCCGTCCACCACGAAGGCTGCGATCAGCCACAGGAACATCGAGGCCCAGTCGGCGCGGCCGGCGGCGATGATCGCCATCAGGGCGAGACCCGCACCCGTAGCGGTCAGCAGGTGGACGGCGAAGGCACGAACGAACATGGGCATACTCTCGACTGGGGGTTCCCCTGCCTAGCAGACGCATGAATTCGGGCAACCGTTAGTTGGCGCGCCGTGAGCCGAGACGCCGTCCGGCGCTCGCGCAGGATGCCGCCCGGCGGGCCGCATCGCGCGGCCCTGCAGCTTTGATTCACCAAACCTTCAAGTCTATGAACGAAATCTTGCCGAATTACCTAAAACTGTCAGTTTCGCGAGCGAAACGGTCGAGCAAGACGTGTGATGCTTGGCAAATCCTGGCTCAGGCAGAAATCTGATCGTATCAATACTCGGAATTTTCGCGGATGCGCGATTTTTTGCCGATCGGGTCGAACGAATTGCCCTCTTGCGTGTTGATGACGGGAGGCGGGATGACCCGCCAGGATGAAAGGAATTTGAAATGACCCGTATCTTCACCGTCGCATTCGCCGCCGTGACCGCCCTGACCCTCGCCGCATGCGAGCCGACCCCGATGGGTGGTGCCGGCGTCGACGTGAACAACCGCAATAACGATGTGGACGCGACCGCCGAGCAGAGCATCGGCCAGGACCTGCAGGGCGCGCCCATTCAGTAAGGCGACCGCCACGACCGAACATGCGCCCGTCCTCCGGTCAGGAGGGCGGGCGTTTTCGTCTGGCCGCGTCGTAGATGTCCATCAGATGCGCTTGGTCGAGCGCGGTGTAGACCTGCGTGCTCGACAGCGAGGCATGGCCAAGCAGCGTCTGGATGGCCCGCAGATCGCCCCCCGCCTCCAGCAGATGCGTGGCGAAGGAATGGCGCAGCGCGTGCGGTGTCGCGGTCGCGGGCAGGCCCAGTTGCAGGCGCACGTCCGCCATCATCTTCTCGACCTGCGAGGCGTTCAACTTGCCGCCGCGTACCCCGCGGAAGAGCGGCGCGTCGGGCGACAGTTCGTGCGGGCAAAGGCGCGTATAGGTCGCGACCGCCTCGCGCGCGGCGGGCAGGACGGGGACGTCCCGCTCTTTCTTCCCCTTGCCGAGAATCCGCAATCGCTCGCCCAGCGGTGCGTCCGCACCTGTCAGGTTCAACGCCTCCGAGATCCGCAGCCCGCAGGCATAGAGCAGGGTGAGCACCGCCACGTCTCGCGCGGCGACCCACGGCTCTGCGTGTTGGACCTCGGCCAGCGAGAGAACGTCCCGCGCCGCGTCGGGCGATAGCGGGCGGGGCAATCCGGCCTTCACCCGCGGTGCGCGTGTGGCGAGCACAGCGGTGGCGTCCAGCCCTTCCGCCTCGGCGAGCCAGCGGTGAAAGCCCTTGACCGCCGATAGCGCCCGCGCGGCGGAGCGGGCGGACAGGCCCTCGCCGCGCAAATGCGCGATCCAGGCCCGCATCTCGGACGAGGTGACACGGCCCAGCCCGGCGAGGCCCACGGGCTCGCCGCGATGGCCGGTCAGGAAGCCCAGATAGATCGCGATGTCATGGCGATACGCCTCCGCGGTGGCGCGGGATTGGCCGCGCACTCCGACGATCTGCTCGATAAAACGGTGGAGAAGCGCGAGCGCGCCGTCGCTGCCTTCGGGCGCGATGCCCGTCCCGCTCACGCCAGCCAGCGGCGCACAGCGCGCTCGAAACAGCCGGCGAAGAAGTCGAGGAAATCGGTCGCCTGATCGGGCGTGAACCGCTCCGGGTCCGCCGCTCCGAAGACCAGCATCGCCGCGCGCCGACCCGTGCCCAAGTCGAGGCGCATCAATGCTTCGGACTGGATTAGCAGCGTTTCCTCCTCGAACACCGCCGCCGCGGTCCGGTCGACCCGGCGCAGGGTGACGCGGTCGGGGTCTCGGTCCCAGCCCGCGCCGATATAGCTGTCGACGCCGCCGGGCGGCAGCGCGACGAGGCCGGGCGCGTTGGCGATCGTCCGCTCGGCCTCGGTCAGTTCCAGCGCCAGGCGGACCGTGTCCACGTTGAGAATATCCGCCACGGGCCCGGTCATCGCGGTGAGGAAGCCCCCGAATTCGGTCGGGTCGAGCAATTCGAGCACCGCACGGTGCACCTGCTGCGCGCCCGACAGATTCTCGTAGGCCGCGGCGATCACCGTTCGGTGCGTCGCCTCCAGCGTGCCGAGCCGCCCTTCCAGCCGGTCGACCAGCACGCCGCGCAGGTCGGTGACGCGGCCGCTATCGTCCGCCTGGGCGGCGACGACGGCGCGCATCACCTCCTCGTCGCCCAGCACCAGAGACGGGTCGGCGAGGATCAGGTCACGGATCGCGGCGCGCTCCATGCTCAGAGGATCTTCTGCCCGGTCTTGGCCCAGTCGGCCATGAAGGCGTCGAGGCCGGCATCGGTCAGCGGGTGGTCGGCCAGCTTCTTGAGCACGCCCGGCGGTGCGGTGATGACGTCGGCGCCGATCAGCGCGCTTTGCTTGACGTGGTTCACCGTGCGGATCGACGCGGCGAGGATCTCGGTCCCGTAGCCGTAATTGTCGTAGATCTGGCGGATCTCGGCGATCAGGTCCATGCCATCGACGTTGATGTCGTCGAGCCGCCCGATGAAGGGGGAGATGAAGGTCGCGCCCGCCTTGGCGGCCAGCAGCGCCTGGTTCGCTGCGAAACAGAGCGTCACGTTGACCATGCGGCCCTCGGCGCTGAGCGTCTTGCAGGTCTTGAGGCCGGCCCATGTCAGCGGCACCTTCACCGCGATGTTCTCGGCGATCTCGGCCAGTTTGCGGCCCTCGGCGATCATGTCGTCGGCCTCGGTCGCGGTCACCTCGGCGGAGACGGGACCGTCGACAAGATCGCAGATCTCCTTGGTCACTTCGAGGATGTCGCGACCAGACTTCATGATCAGCGACGGGTTGGTGGTGACACCGTCGACGAAGCCCAGCTCGTTCAGCTCGGCGATGGCGTCGATATCGGCGGTATCTACGAAGAATTTCATGGCTCGGCCCCTTCGGTTGGCGATTTGCGGCGCACCATATCGGAAGGGTGGGGAAGGGGAAAGACGCCGCGTCAGATGCGCCGCGCGATCACGAGGCGCGAGGGCGGCCGGGCGGGGTAGTCGCCGGTCTCGAGGATCTCGAAGCCCGCGCGGTCGATGGCGGTTTCGAGGCCGGCGCGGGTCATGAAGCGCACGTAGGGGGCCTTTCCGACCAGCCTCAATGCGCCGATCACTGGCATGAACACGCGCCAGCGTCCGCCAAGACAGACGGATTTCGTGACCAGCAGACCGCCGGGCGCGAGGTGGTCGCGCATCTGCGCCAGCGTGCCGTCGAGGTCGCGGATCAGGTGCAGCAGGTTGAAGGCCATCACCATGTCGAAGCGCCGCCCGGCCAGCGTGGGGTCGCCCGGTGCGGCGGTCAGGAAGGTGAGGTTCGCGGGGGCGGGCTTGGCCTTCGCCTGTGCGATCATGCCCTCCGCATAGTCGGTCGCGGTGATGTGGGCGGCGGCGTCGGCGAGGCGAATGGCGCTCGACCCCGTGCCACAGCCGAATTCCAGTATCTCCGCCTCGGGCGGCATCCAGGCGCGGACGCGGGCGAGGGTCGCGTCCCAGGCGGGCACGTTGCCGACGGGGCGGGCGGCATAGGCGGGGGCTTCACGGGTCCAGAACTGGGCGTCGGTCATTGGTTTCTCCTTGGTCGGCAGGAGAGTAGCCTTTGCTGGCGATCTACGGAATTGCATGGTTAAGCAGATGCGGTATGCGTAGATGCATGAACTGGCAAGCGATCACCTTCGACTGGAATCAGGCGCGGGCCGTCCTCGTGACCGCGCGCGAAGGCTCGCTGTCGGCGGCGGCGCGGGCGTTGGGGCTGGCGCAGCCGACGCTCGGCCGTCAGGTCGCGGCGCTGGAGGCGGAACTTGGCGTCACCCTGTTCGACCGGGTGGGCAGGACGCTGGTGCTGACCGAGATCGGCGCGCGGCTCTGCGCGCATCTGGAGCGGATGGCGGATGCGGCGGCGGATGTCTCGGCGCTGGCGGCAGGGCAGGCGCGTGAGGTCACGGGACTGGTCCGTATTTCCGCCACCGACGTGATGGCGGTGGACGTGCTGCCGCCGATCCTCGCGGACTTGCGTCGGGAGGCGCCGGGGCTGGAACTGGAGATCGTGACCTCGAACGGGTTGTCCGATCTGCGGCGACGCGAGGCGGACATCGCGCTGCGCCATGCCCGGCCCGAGCAGCCGGAGCTGTATGCCCGAAAGCTGGGGGAGACGACCGCGCATCTCTATGCAGCGTCGGGCTGGATCTCGCGGCACGGGCGGCCGAGGGTGCCATCCGATCTGGCGGGACACGGCTTCGCGATGATCGAGCGGTCGCCGCGGATGGACGGTTTCCTGCGCGAGATGGGCCTGCCGGTGGATGAGATGCGGGTCGCCGTCGTGTCGCATAGCGGGATCGCGATGCGGGAGATGGTACGCCACGGCGCGGCGATCACCTTCATGACGCGCGACATGGCGGAGGCCGTGCCGGGGCTGGAGCGGGTGCTGCCCGATCTGCCGCCGATCCCGGTGCCGCTGTGGCTGGTCGCGCATGCCGAGTTGATGACGAGCGCGCGGGTCAGGCTGGTCTTCGACCGGCTGGCGGCCGCGCTGTCGCGGGGCTGAAAAAGGTCGGGCGGGGAAGGCTGGCCCCCTTCCACCGCCCTTACCCCCTCCAAGGGGGATCTCGTGTCCTGTGGTCAGTCGCAGGCCTCGACCTGGCCCGGCGCGACGTTCTGGCAGAGAGTATCCCGATCGATCCAACCGGCGCGAACCACGCGGTCGAGGTTGTCGCGGAAAATCGGCACGGGTTCGAGGAACATCGCGTTCATCACCGTTCCCGAGGGCGAGGTCCAGTCGGAGGCGTAGACGATGTCGTCGAGCGGCACGCCGTCGGCGAGAATCACCGCGATCTTGGCCGCCGCGTCGCCCAGGTCGCGCGCATCCTTCCAGACGGAGACGGTCTGCGTGCCGAGCGCCACGCGGTTGAGCGCGGCCCGGTCGCCGTCCTGACCCGAGACGGGGATACCGTCCATGCCCTGCGCGGCGAGGGCCGCCACCACTCCACCCGCGGTGCCGTCGTTCGAGGCGACGACCGCGTCGACGTCGTTGTCCTGTGCGGTCAGGATCTGCTCCATGTTGCGCTGAGCATTGGCGGGCAGCCAGCCATCCGTATAGGATTCGCCGACGATGGTGATGGCGCCGCTGTCGAGCGCCTCTTGCAGGACCTCCTGCTGTCCCATGCGCAGGAAATCGGCGTTGGGATCGGTCGGCGAGCCCTTGATCATCACGTAGTTGCCTTGCGGCTGCGCCTCGAGTACCGCGCGAGCCTGCATCCGGCCGACCTCGATATTGTCGAAGGTCAGGTAGAACACGCCCGGATCCTCGATCAGGCGGTCATAGGCGATGACGGGGATGCCCTCGTCGCGGGCACGGGCCACGGCAGGGCCGATCGAGAAGGCATCCTGTGCGAGGATGATGAGCGCATCGGCGCCTTGTGCGATCAGCGACTCGATGTCGGAGAGCTGTTTCGATGAGGAGGATTGCGCGTCAGCGGCGATGTATTGCGCGCCCTCGGCATCGAGCGCGCGGCGGATCGCGGCCTCGTCCGTGCGCCAGCGCTCCTCCTGGAAGTTCGACCAGCTGACGCCGACGACCAGTTCGTCCGCCTGTGCCGCACCGGCGAGACCGGCGGCGAGGGCGAGGATGAGTGCCCGTGCCGAAAACATCTGCGATTCCTTCCCAACGGGCCTGCTTGGCGCAAGCCTCTCGACGTTGCGTCACACAGTGCGAACTTTAATTCACGAGTCAAACGAAAAATCGCTATCCCGAATTGTGTTGCGTCGCGACAGCGCTGACATGCCCGGTTTTTATGCAGTTTCAGCACTTATAATTTTTGCGCGTGAAATATGATCGGGATCGGTTCCCCGCGATGCGGGTCTTGATCCTGCCGGGCGCCTGCGCACATCTGGAGGCCCTGGAACCGCGAGCGGTGCGCATCTTGTCCTCCCAACCCGATTCCCTGCCCGAAGGGGCGCTCGCCGCGGTCCTGACGCCGTCGATGCCGGAGCGGACGCTCGACTACCGTGCGCCGGAGGGGGGCGTGCGGGTCGGCGCCTTCGTCAAGGTGCCGCTGGGGCCGCGGCATGTGGGCGGCGTGGTCTGGGGGCCGGGGGCGGGCGATTACGATCTGTCGAAGATCCGGCCCATCGCCGCCGTGCTCGACGTGCCGCCGATGAGCGCCACCATGCGCGAGTTCCTGACACGGCTGGCGGACTACACGATGACGCCGCTGCCCGCGGCGCTGCGGCTGGCGACACGCGCGCCGGGGCTTGGCGAGCCGCCCGGAAAGCGGCACGTCCTGCGGCTGACCGATGCGCGGCCCGACCGGATGACCGATGCGCGGACGCGAGTTATCGCGTTCCTGGAGGAGCACGAGGGGCTCGGCTTCGCGCCCGGCGAACTGGCCGCGCTGGTAGGCGTGACCTCCTCGGTGCTGAAGGGGCTGGAGAAACAGGGCGTGCTGCTGCGCGAGGCGGCCCCGCGCGACGCGCCCTTTGCGCCGCTCGACCCCGACTTGCCGGGCAAGGTGCTGAATGAAGGCCAGCGCGCGGCGGCGGAGGTGCTGAGCGAGGCGGTGCGCGCGCGCCGCTACGGCACCACGCTGCTGAAGGGGGTGACGGGCTCGGGCAAAACGGAGGTGTATCTCGAGGCGGTCGCCGAAACCTTGCGCGCCGGGCGGCAGGCGCTGGTGCTGCTGCCCGAGATCGCGCTGACGGGCGAGTTCATCGCGCGGGTCGAGGCGCGGTTCGGCGCCGCGCCTGCCGAGTGGCATTCGGGCGTGACGCAGGCCGGGCGCAGGCGGGCCTGGATGGGTGTGGCCGAGGGGCGCGCGCGGCTGGTGGTGGGCGCGCGGTCGGCGCTGTTCCTGCCCTTCGCCGATCTGGGGCTTATTATCGTCGACGAGGAGCATGACGGTTCCTACAAGCAGGAGGACGGCATCCTCTACAACGCGCGCGACATGGCGGTGTTGCGCGCCTCTCTGTCGGGCGCGCAGGTCGTGCTGGCCTCGGCCACGCCGTCGCTCGAGACGTGGAGCAATGCCGAGGCGGGCAAGTACGCGCGGCTCGACCTGACGGAGCGGTATGGCGAGGCGCGGCTGCCCGAGATGCGTGCGATCGACCTGCGGGTCGATGAGCTGGAGCGGGAGAGCTGGATTTCGGAGCCACTGGCCGATGCGGTGCGCGCCCGGGTCGACGCCGGGGAGCAGTCGCTGCTGTTCCTCAACCGGCGCGGCTACGCGCCGCTCACGCTGTGCCGGGCCTGCGGTCACCAGGTCGGCTGCGACGATTGCGATGCGCGGATGGTCGAGCACCGGTTCCTCGGGCGGCTCATGTGCCACCAATGCGGCGCGACGAAGCCGGTGCCGACCGAGTGCCCGGCTTGCGGTAATCCCGACCACATGGCGGCGCTCGGTCCGGGGGTGGAGCGGCTGGCCGAGGAGGTCGCCCGCCGCTTCCCGGAGGCGCGAACGGCAGTGCTGTCCTCTGACATGACGATGAGCGCGCGGGCGCTGAAGGCCCGGATCGAGGAGATCGCGGGCGGGGCTGCCGACATCGTCATCGGCACGCAGATGGTGGCGAAGGGGCACAACTTCCCGCTGCTGACGCTGGTGGGTGTGATCGACGCGGATCTCGGACTGCAGGGGGGCGAGCTGCGCGCGGCGGAGCGGACGTTCCAGCTGATCCGGCAGGTGGCGGGGCGCGCGGGGCGGGCGGACCGCCCCGGGCTGGCCCTGATCCAGTCGCACCAGCCGGACCATCCGGTGATCCGCGCGATCCTCGGCAGCGACGAGGAGGCGTTCTGGCGCGCCGAGGCGGCCGAACGGCAGGCGGCGGGCGCGCCGCCCTTCGGCAAGATGGCTGGCATCGTCGTGTCGGGACCGGAGGAACGAGAGACCTTCGACCTCGCCCGCGCCTTGGCCGCGCGTGCGCATGTGCTGACGGATGGGGGCGCGCAACTCTTCGGACCCGCGCCCGCGCCGATCGCCCGGATCCGGGGCCGCTCCCGCGTGCGGTTGCTGGTGAAGGGTCCGAAGGGGCTGGCTCTGCAACCGCTGCTGGCGAAATGGGTCGAAGGGGTGGTGCCGCGCGCGAATTACCGGATCGCCATCGACATCGATCCGCAGAGCTTCTTCTGACGCGACGCGGTTTCGCGCTGCCGCGCGAGGATATCTATCACGAAGAAGAAGGTGGCTTTCTGCTTCGTCCAAATATCCCCGCCGGAGGCATCCGCGCCTTCAGATCGCGAGGCGGTAGGAGGCGGCCTCCGCCACGTGCGGGCGGGCCACGTCGGCATCGCCCGCGAGGTCGGCGATGGTGCGGGCGACCCGCAGGATGCGGTGATAGCCGCGTGCGGTCAGGCGGTATTTCTCGGCGATTTTCGTCATCAGCGCGCGGCCCTCGGCGTCGGGCGCGGCGTAGCGGTCGAGCAGATCGCCCTCCATGTCGGCATTGGTCGTCAGGCCGGGATGATCGGCGAAGCGGCGCGCCTGCGCCGCGCGCGCGGCGGCGATGCGGGCGGCCACGGTGGCGGAGCTTTCGCCCTGCGCCTCCCCGGTCAGGTCGGCGACCGAGACCGGGGCCACGTCGATGCGCAGGTCGAACCGGTCCATCAGCGGGCCGGAGATGCGGCCGAGATAGTCCTGCCCGCAGACCGGTGCCTTGGCGCAGGCGCGCGAGGGATCGGGCAGGTAGCCGCAGCGACAGGGATTGGCGGCGGCCACGAGCATGAAGCGGCAGGGGTAGCGGACATGGGCATTGGCGCGCGCGACCACCACGTCACCGGTCTCGACCGGCTGGCGCAGGGTTTCGAGCACCTGGCGCGAGAACTCGGGAAACTCGTCCATGAAGAGCACCCCGTTATGGGCGAGGCTGATCTCCCCCGGTCCCGCGCGCCTGCCGCCGCCGACGATTGCCGCCATCGAGGCGGTGTGGTGCGGCGTGCGGTAGGGGCGGCGGCGGGAGATGCCGCCGGATTCGATCTCTCCGGCGAGGGACTGGATCATCGAGGTTTCCAGCGCCTCGGCGGGCGTGAGGTCGGGCATCAGGCCGGGCAGGCGGGCGGCGAGCATGGATTTGCCGGAGCCGGGTTCGCCCACCAGGATGGTGTGATGGCGGCCCGCGGCGGCGATTTCCAGAGCGCGCTTGGCCCGTTCCTGGCCCTTCACGTCCGCCAGATCCGGGGCAGGCAGGTCGGCGCGGACCTCCCCCGCCTGGGCGGGCGCGAGGGTCATGCGGCCCTTGAAGTGGTTGACGATGGCGAGCAGCGACGGGGTGGCGAGAACCTGGCAGGCGCCGACCCAGGCGGCCTCGGCCCCGCAGGCTTCGGGGCAGATCAGGCCGCAATCGGCCTCCGCCGCCGCCATCGCGGCAGGTAGTGCGCCCGCGACCTTGACCGTCGAGCCGTCGAGCGACAGCTCGCCCAGCGTTACGTGGCGGTCTGCCTCCTCCGCCGGGATCACGTCCATCGCGGCCAGCAGGGCAAGCGCGATCGGCAGGTCGAAATGCGAGCCCTCCTTGGGAAGGTCGGCGGGCGACAGGTTCACGGTAATCCGCTTGGACGGCAGGGCGAGACCCATCGAGGTCATGGCGGCGCGCACCCGCTCGCGCGCCTCGCTCACCGCCTTGTCGGGCAGGCCGACGACGTGGAAGGCGGGCAGGCCGGAGGAGAGCGCGCATTGCACCTCGACCAGGCGCGCCTCGACGCCCTGGAATGCGACCGTGTGCGCGCGTGCGACCATGCGATCCTCCCTGACCTGCGCCCATCTCAACGGCCCAGGGTTAAGGCGGCGTTAACGCTGGGACAGGATCACCGGGTCGGGCAGGTCGAAGCCCTTGTCCCGCACCCGCGCGCAGAAGCGGGGGAGGAAATCGTCCTCCTTGGGCTGCAGAAGGTGGCTCATATGCCAGTGCAGATAGGGAACGAAGGGTGGGGCGCCGGCGATGGCCGTGTCGAGCGCGGCCGCGATCTCGTCCGCATGTCTTGCGACCGTCGCGATGTGGTGGAAATCGGTCTGGCCGCACAGCAAGGCGGGCGTGCGGTGCAGGTAGCCTTCGAAGGCGACGGCGGAGCATTGCGTGACCGAGACGGCGGCGGCGGCGAGCAGGTCGTGGATCGAGGCGTCGGTGACGTGCACGCCCGCCTCGGGGCGGTGCAGCGCATCCAGCCGCGTCCGCGCTTCCTTCGATTGCAGGGGATGGGGCTTGATGTAGACGGGCCGGTCGGCGCGCGCGGTAATGACGGCGTCGATCATCGCGAACTGCTCGACATAGGGGACCGTCAGGTCGCTCGGGACGAGCTCCTGACAGAAGATCGCGATCAGGCCTTGGGGCAGATCGGCCCCGGCGGGGGCCTGCTGATATTTCGAGCGGTTGCCCTCCACAAACTTCGCGCGCAGGCGGCGGAAGGTCTGGCGCGCGGCGGGTAGCGGGACGCTGTCCGCGTCGAAGGGCAGCAGGCGCAGGGTCGAGTGGTGCCGGGGCGCAAGCTCGTCGAGATACCAGTAGCCGTTGAGGTAATGCGGCAGAGTGACCAGGGTGTTGGGCGCGTAGCTCGGCTTGTCGGTCATCAACAGGTGGAAATCATCCTCGGACCGGCGCAGGACGGAGGCGGTCCTGAGGTCGTAGAGATGGACGGGCAAGCCGATCTCGGCGCAATGGTCGGCCAGGCGGTTGAAATAGGTGAACTTGCCCGAGACGATGCCGCCAAGGCGGTCGGGATATGCCATGATCTGAAGGTTGCGAGGGCCCGTCCGGGTGAGGCCGGGCCTCAGGAGGCCGGGAGAGGTGAGGGTCAGGCGACCCTCAGCCACGCACGGCCTCGAGCATGCGGTGCACGTTGTCCGGGCTCGCGTCCGGGGTAATGCCGTGCCCGAGGTTGAAGATATGCGGCCCGTTGGCGAAGGCGCGCACGGTCTCCTTCGTCTTGTCGGTCAGCGCCTGCCCGCCCTGCACCAGCAGCAGCGGGTCGAGATTGCCCTGGACGCAAGTGCGCGGCTGCAGATGGTCCGCCGCCCAGGCCGGATCGACCGAGGTATCGAGGGCAAGGCCCTGCACGCCGGTCTCCACCGCGAAACGGGCATAGTTGCCGCCCGCCATGCGCGGGAAGCCGATGATCGGCAGGTCGGGATGCTCGGCGCGCAGGGCGTCGACGATGCGCTTCGCGGGCGCGATGGCGTATTTCGCGAATTCCGTGCCGGGCAGGGCACCGGCCCAGCTGTCGAAGATCTTGATGACTTCCGCCCCGGCCCGGACCTGCTGCAACAGGTAGTGGATGGTGGCGTCGGTGATGCGGTCGAGCAGCGCCTCGAAGGTCGCGCGGTCGGAATACATAAGCCGCCGCGCGGGGGCCTGGTCGGGCGTGCCGCGGCCCGCGATCATGTAGGTGGCCACCGTCCAGGGCGCACCGGCAAAGCCGATCAGCGGCACGTCCGCGGGCAGTTCACGGCGCAGGATGCGCACGGTCTCGTAGATCGGAGACAGGGTCTCGTCGATATCGTCAACGGGGCCGAGGCGCGCGAGATCGGCGACGGAGGTGACGGTCGAGAGGCGCGGCCCCTCGCCCTGCACGAAGGTCAGATCGGCACCCAGCGCCTGGGGCACCAGCAGGATGTCCGCGAACAGGATCGCCGCGTCGAAGGCGTAGCGGCGCAGCGGCTGGAGCGTGACCTCCGCGGCGAGTTCGGGCGTGTAGCACAGGTCGAGGAAGCTGCCTGCCTTGGCGCGCGTGGCGCGGTATTCGGGCAGGTAGCGGCCCGCCTGCCGCATCATCCAGACGGGGGGCGTGGGCAGGGTCTCGCCCGCGAGGGCGCGCAGCAGGAGCTTGTCGGTCATCGGATCCTCGGGCCTGTGGGTCGCCTTCCCGCATATGCGGGCGCGGACGGTATTGTCCAGAGACTGGACGACGCGTCGGGCTCTAGCGGAACATGCCCAGATGGCGGAACAGCCAGACCAGCCCGCCGGTCAGCGCGACGAGGGCGGCGCAGACCCACCAGAAGGCGTAGGGGCTCTCGGTGCCGGGGACGCCGCCCACGTTGATGCCGAGCAGCCCGGTCAGCAGGCCCAGCGGCAGGAAGATCGCGGCGACGACCGACAGGATCAGCATCTGGCCGTTCATGCGCTCGGCCCGCCGGTCCATGATCTGGTCGTGCACCACCTGCGCGCGGTCGCGGATCGCGTCGAGATCCTCGCCCAGACGGAACACGCGCTCCGCCGCCTCGCGCAGGCGGGAGCGGTCGTCGGCTGTCAGCCAGGGCAGATCCTCGATCTCCAGCGTCGTCAGAGCATCGCGCTGGGGCAGCATGTAGCGGCGCAGGATGATCGCCTCCCGCCGCAGGTCCGACAGATCGAGGCGGGGGATGCTGGCGCGTTCGTCGAGGACGAGATCCTCCAGATCGTCGATCCGCTCGTTGAGGGCCGCGACCGACGGTTCGGCCCGGTCGGCGAGACGCAAGGCCAGCCGCGCGACGAAGGCACCGGGTGTGGTCGGGGCCTGTCCGCGATCGGCGGCCTCGAGAATGTCGCGCACGGCGCGAAGTGGTCGGATCCAGATACCGATGACCCGCTCCGCCTCCACCCAAAGGCGGATCGAGACCATGTCCTCGGGCTCCGCGCCGGGATTGAGGTTCACGCCGCGCAGATTCACGAGGGCGCCGTCGCCGTGCACGGTGCAACGGGGGCGCGTCTCCTCGGCCATCAGCGCCTCGACGACGAACCCGTCGAGGTCGCAGGCATCTAGGGCGGCACGCGTGCCCTCCGCATCCCGGCGCAGGTGCAGCCAGCTGAACCCGCCGCGCGGCGGCGATCCCGGCGGAACCGGGGGCGCGTCCTTCACCGCATGTCCCGCCCCGTCGAAGAGGAAGGCGAGGCGGTCGGGCAGGGGGGCGAGATCGGACATGGCTCGCATGATAGGCTTGCGAAACGTCGTGTCACGCGGTCGGAGACTTCCCCGCGGATTGGAATTGATCTAAATCATGGTCCGGGACATACGCTCCATGCCATAGGGACCTGACGCCTGCGTCATCCCGGCGCTGGCGCTGCGGCGCACGATCGCCTAGATCGGGGCGCGAAACGAGAACGGGAAGAAGAAGCGGCATCGGCCGCGAGGGGACTGGCAGATGGACTATGACGCGCTTTTCCGCGGGCAGCTCGACGCCCTCAGGGCCGAGGGCAACTACCGGGTCTTCGCGGAACTGGAACGGCATCGCGGCTCCTTCCCCCGAGCGCGCAACCATGGCGAGGGGGCCGAGGAGGTCACGGTCTGGTGCGGCAACGACTATCTGGGCATGGGTCAGCACCCGCAGGTGCTTCAGGCTATGCACGACGCGCTCGACAAATGCGGCGCGGGCGCGGGGGGGACGCGCAATATCTCGGGCACCAACCACTCCCACGTCCTGCTGGAGAACGAGTTGGCCGATCTGCATGGCAAGGACGCGGCACTGCTGTTCACCTCGGGCTACGTGTCGAACTGGGCGGCGCTGAGCACGCTGGGCGCGCGGTTGCCCGGCTGCACAATCCTCAGCGACAGCTACAACCACGCCTCGATGATCGAGGGCATCCGACATGCGCGCTGCGAAAAGCGGATCTGGGCGCATAACGATCCCCGCGATCTGGAGCGCAAGCTGGCCGATCTCGATCCCGACGCGCCGAAGGTCGTGGCGTTCGAGAGCGTTTATTCGATGGACGGAGACATCGCGCCGATCGGCGAGATCCTCGACGTGTGCGAGCGCTACGGCGCGATGAGCTATCTCGACGAGGTGCACGCGGTCGGGCTCTACGGCCCGCGCGGCGGCGGCATCGCGGAGCGGGACGGCCTCGCCGACCGGGTGACGCTGATCGAGGGAACACTGGGCAAGGCGTTCGGCGTGGTCGGCGGCTACATCACCGGCTCGGTCGAACTGGTGGATTTCATCCGCTCCTTCGCCAGCGGCTTCATCTTCACGACCGCGCTGCCACCCGCGGTCGCGGCGGGGGCGGCGGAGTCGATCCGCATCCTGAAGGGCGGCGAGGGAACAGGCCTGCGCGCGCGCCAGCAGCGGCAGGTCGCACGGTTGCGCGCGAAGCTCGATCAGGCGGGGATCCCGCATCTCGACAACCCGTCGCACATCGTTCCGGTGATGGTGAAGGATCCGGTGAAGTGCAAGATGCTGGCCGACATCCTGATGGCAGATCACGGGATCTACGTGCAGCCGATCAACTATCCAACCGTGCCCAAGGGGACCGAACGCCTGCGCTTCACCCCCTCGCCGCTGCACGATGACGGCGATATCGACCGGCTGGTCACGGCGCTGCACAGCCTGTGGAGCCAGTGCGCGCTGGCCCGCGCGGTGGCCTGAGCGGGCCGCTCACGAAGCGGAGAGCGGGGGTGCGCGGACTTGATCGTCTGGTCCGGATGCGCATATGGGGCTAACCTATACGCCATCGCCCCTGTCCGGGCGTCTTCGGGAGTATGCCTATGAATCGCTTTCTCATCGCCCTCGCCGCGATCGCGCTGTCGACCGTGCCCGGCCTTGCGCAGAGCCCGCAGGCGTTTCAGCAATGCCAGTCCTGCCACATGGTCACTGCGCCCAACGGTGCGACGATCGCCGGGCGGGGCCGGACGGGCCCGAACCTCTACGGCGTGATCGGACGTCGCGCGGGCAGTGTGCCCGGCTTCGCCTATGGCGACAGCGTGCGCGCGGCGGGCCAGGCGGGCCTGGTCTGGACCGAGCAGAACATCGCGCAATACGTGAGCGACCCGACCGGGTTCCTGCAGAGCTTCCTGCGCGACGACTCCGCGCGTTCACGCATGTCCTACCGTGCGCGCAGCGGTCAGGCGGAGGTCGCGCGCTTCCTCGCCACGCAGCGCTGACCGCAAGCGTCCCGGTCGCCTCGTGAGCACAGTCGCGGAGACCGGGATAGAGGCGACGCCGTCGCGCCGGGACTGGGTGCGCTGGCGGACCGTCTTCAACCTGCGCTGGATCGCGATCTGCGGTCAGCTCGCCGCCGTGTTGTTCGGCAATTACGCGCTGGGTTTCGACCTGCCGGTCGCGGCGTGCCTGTCGATCCTCGCCCTGTCCGTCGCGGTCAACCTGATCGGCGCGATCGTCCTGCCGGAGAACAAGCGGCTCGCCGCGGGCTATACCTTCTCCATCCTGCTGTTCGACGTGGTGCAGCTCGCGCTGATCCTCGCGATCACCGGTGGGCTGACCAATCCTTTCGTGGTGATGATCGTGGGCCCGGTGGTGGTCGCGGCCACGGCGCTGCCGGTCCGCCACACGATGACGCTTGGGCTGGTGGCCATCGCGCTCGCCTCGCTGATGCTGTTCTGGTATCGGCCGCTGATGGCCGCGGGCGGGACGGTGATGGACCTGCCCGACATCTACCTGTTCGGCATGTGGTTGTCGGTGTCCGTCTTCACGACGTTCTTCGGCATCTTCGCCGGCAAGGTGACGAGCGACAACCATGCCATGTCCGAGGCGCTGATCGCGACGCAGATGGCCCTCTCGCGCGAGCAGCGTCTATCCTCGCTGGGCGGGGTCGTGGCCGCTGCGGCGCACGAACTGGGCACGCCGCTGGCCACCATCAAGCTGACGGCGGCGGAATTGGCGGACGATCTGGAGGACACCGACGGCATTCCCGAGCACCTGTTCGAGGACGTGCGCCTGATCGGCGCGCAGGCCGAGCGGTGCCGCACGATCCTCGCCGACATGGGGCAGGCGGGGAAGGATGACCTGCACCTGCGCTACGTGCCGCTGTCGGTTCTGATCGACGAGGCGGCGGGGCCGCATCTCGATCGCGGCAAGGCGGTGATCCGGCGGCTCGACGGGATCACCCATGTCGATCCGACCGATCGGCAGCCGGTGGTGCGCCGGGCACCCGAGGTCGTGCACGGGTTGCGCAACCTGATCCAGAACGCGGTCGATTTCGCCGAGACGACGGTCTGGGTCGACGCGACCTGGGATCTGGAGCGGCTGAGGATCGCGGTAGGCGATGACGGGCCGGGTTTCCCGACCGAGCTGCTGGGCCGTCTCGGCGATCCGTTCCTTGCGCGCCGGCGGCGCGGGCGCAGGCCGGGCTATCAGGGCATGGGGCTGGGGCTGTTCATCGCCAAGACCCTGCTGGAACGCTCGGGCGCGAAGCTGACCTTCGCCAACGCGCATGTGTCGCGACGGCGTCGGCAGATCGAGGGCGCCGCCGAGTTCGCCCGCGCCCCGGGTGCCGTGGTCGACGTCGTCTGGCCGCGCGAGTCGATCGCCCCCGTCGGCGACAGGTCGCGCGCGGCGCTGGGCGAGAACCAACGAAATCGTTAACGGGTCGCTTAACGCTCCCTTAACCATTCGGGCGCCATATGGGGGTCTGGACGGGGAGGAAGCGCGAAGATGCTGGGGTCGTCAAGCGAATGGATCCACAACCCGGTACTGGGCCTGCTGCTGGTGGGGGCGGTCAGCCTCGTCCTGCTCGCCCGCCGTTTGTGGACCCTTCGTGCCCAAGCCGGGCAGATCGGCGATTCGGCGTCGCTCGCCCGGCGGGAGCGGATCTTCAGGCTCGACCGCGCTATGCTGCGGGACGTGACGGGTACCGCGACACTTGGCCTGCCCGCATTCTGCGAGCAGGTGTCGGCCGCGGATCGTCCGACGCTCGGCACCGCTTTGTCGGAGCTGGAGCGCACGGGATCGCCTTTCCAGCTGCAATGCGGTGCCCTGACGGGCGGCACGCTCGACATCGCGGGGCAGGTACGCGGGGCCTTCGCATTCGTGTCGGTGGTTTCCCTGGGAATGCCCCAGCGGGCTGCGGGCAGCGGCGAGGACGATGCGACAGCGCTGTTGCAGGCGGCCCCGATCCTGAGCTGGACGCTCGATGCCGCGCAATCGGTCCGAAGCACGAATGCCCGTGCGGGCTGCGAGGGCATACCCGTCGAACTGCGCCGCCGGGGGGCGGAGCTGAGCCGCGACGAACTGGACGGCTGTCATCGAGTCGAGGTCGCGGCGACCGATGGCGGAGCGCCGCATCATTACGATCTGCACATCACGCCCGCCGGGCAGGGGGAGGCGCTCCTGCATGCCGTGCCGGTCGACCGGCTGGTCAAGGCGGAGGCGGCGCTCAACCGCTTCGTCGAGACGTTGACCGAGACCTTTGCGCACCTGCCGATCGGGCTCGCGATCTTCGGCAAGGCGCGCGAGCTGGGACTGTTCAATCCGGCGCTGGCCGAGCTGTTGCGGCTCGATCCGGCCTGGCTGGCGGGTCGGCCCAGCCTGCCGGCCTTCCTCAACCACCTGCGGGAGCGGCAGACGCTGCCCGATCGACGCGATTTCCGCGAATGGCGCGAGCAGCTGGTGAAGCTGGGCCGGGACGGGGGGCCAAGCGAATTTTCGGAAGTCTGGGTCCAGTCCTCGGGGCGCACGTTGCGCATCGTGGGCCGCCCGCATCCGCAAGGAGCGATCGCGTTCCTGCTGGAAGACATCACGCCTGCCGTCACGCTCGAGCAGCAGTATCGCGAAGGCATGCAACTGCGCGACGCCGCGCTGGACCTGCAACCGGATGCCCAGGCGATCTTCGATGTCAGCGGTGCGATGCCCTTCGCCAACGCAGCCTTCCGCGCCCTGCTCGACAATGCCGAGGAGGCGAAGCTCGCCGGGGCGGGCGCGATTCGCGAGGTGGCACGGCGATGCGCAGAGCAGTTCGGCGAAGGCCGCATCTGGGACGATTTGCGCCAGTTCGTGACCGATCCGCGTGCGGGCGATACGGCGGATGGTTCAGATGGCGTGCTGTTGCGCGCGACGCAGGGTGCGACCTCGGTGGAGCTTCGCGATCTGACCGGCGGTGCGACGATGCTGACGCTGGCGCCACGGGTCGATGTGCATGTTCCCACGCTTTCGGACCTGCTGCGCGACGGCGTTTCGCAATTCGGTAATACCCATCCCGACCTCGGGATCGAGGTGGACCTGCCGCCCCCGGATCGCGACATCCCCGTGCACCGGATGGATGATCTGGTGCGGCGGACCGTGCGCAACCTGCTGCTCGCCGCCTCCGATACGTTGGAGCCGGAAACGTGCGTGGCGATCCATCTGTGCTGCCGCCCGGACGCGGCGGTCATCTCGCTGCGCTGCCCGGACGTGACGCAAGGCCTGTCCGATATCGCCGAAACCCTCCCCATCACGCTGCTGCGGCGCTACCTCGCGGATGTGGGTGGAGAGTTGTTCCTGCCGGAGGGGGGCACGCTGAGGATCGACGCGACCATCCCTCTCGCCATTCTGGACCTGCCGCGGGTTTCGCCGCCGCGATCCGATCCGGCTTGCGAAGGTGTGGCCGTCTGATAGACGGAAAGCATGTCGCCGAAACCTTCCGATAGCCCGCCGCTGATCATCGATCTGCCCGACACGGCCGCGACCGATCGGTTCGGCGCGGCGCTGGCGGACGGGCTGGCCGGGGGAGACGCGATCCTGATGCAGGGCGTCGTCGGTGCGGGAAAGTCGCATCTCTCGCGCGCGATCATCCGTGCCTTGACGAGTCCGGGGCAGGAGGTGCCCTCGCCCACCTACACGCTGGTGCAGGAATACGAGACCGCGCGCGGCACCATGTGGCACATGGACCTCTACCGCCTCGGTTCGGTCGAGGAACTGGCGGAACTGGGCATCGATTTCGAGGACGACACGGTGATGCATCTGATCGAATGGCCGGAACGCCTCGGGGCCGAGAGACCGCGACGGTGCCTGGAGATCGCGCTGGAAATCGTCGGGGTCGGGCGTCGCGCGACCCTGCGGCCCTATGGGGACGGATGGGACTGGACGCGAAAGGCGGTGCCGAATGACTGATCGCGACACGCGGATGCACGCTTTCGTGGCGGGCACCGACTGGGCGGGGGCGCAGATCGCGCTGCTGGCGGGCGATGCCTCCAACAGGCGCTACATGCGCGTCGCGGGACCGCGCGCCGTGGTGCTGATGGATGCGCCGCCCGAGAAGGGCGAGGATGTCCGGCCCTTCGTCGCGGTCACGCAACTGCTGCGTGCCCGAGGGTTGAGCGCCCCCGAAATCATCGCGCGGGACGAGGACGGCGGCTTCCTGCTGCTGGAGGATCTGGGCGACGACCTCTATGCCCGCGTCGCCGCGACGGCGGACGAGACCACGCTCTACGCTGCGGCGGTGGACCTTCTCGGAGATCTCGAGGGTCGGGGGACGGAGGGGCTCGCGCCCTATGACCTGTCGACCATCCTGCGCGAGGCGCGACTGCTGACGGACTGGTATCTGACTGGCGCGGGGCGGGCCTGCGATGCAGCACGGATCGTCGCGTTCGAGGCGGCCGTCGCGCGGGCGTTGCTGCCGCATCTGTCGACACGGGCGGTGGTCCTGCGCGACTATCATGCGGAGAACCTGATCTGGCTGCCGGATCGCGACGGCGTGGGCCGTGTCGGGTTGCTCGACTACCAGGATGCGTTGGCGGGGCATCCGGCCTATGATCTCGTTTCGCTGCTCGAGGATGCGCGGCGCGACACCACGGAAGAGATGCGGGAGGCGATGATCCGGCGTCACCTGGCGCGCAGCGGCGCGGACGAGCGCGAGTTCCGCGCGGCCTACGCCGCCTGGGGCGCGCAGCGCAACATCAAGATCCTCGGCATCTTCGCACGGCTGTGGCTGCGCGACGGCAAGTCGAGCTATCTGGATCTCATGCCACGGGTCTGGGATCATCTGCAGCGCGACCTCGCCCATCCCGACCTGGCGGAGCTTCGCGCCTGGATCGAGCGTCAGGTGCCGGCGCCCGAGGCGGATCTGCGTGAAACGCTGAGGGCCGCGCGATGAGCCTGCCCGACGCCGCCATGATCTTCGCCGCCGGGTTCGGCACCCGCATGCGCGAGCTCACGCGCGACACGGCCAAGCCGCTGCTGGAGGTCGCCGGTCGCAGCCTGCTGGACCGGGCCCTGGACCGGGTCGCGGGCGCGGGGATCGACCGGATCGTCGTCAACGCACATCACCACGCGGACAAGGTGGCGGCGGCGATCGGAAACCGGGCGCATCTGTCGCGGGAGGAGGAGATTCTTGAGACGGGCGGCGGGCTGGCCCTTGCCTTGCCGCTGCTGGACGCGGACCCGGTGCTGACGGTGAACCCCGATGCCGTGTGGGCCGACCATGCCGACCCGCTGGCGGCGCTGTCCGCCGCATGGGCAGAGCGGATGGAGGCCTGCCTGCTCCTCGTGCCGCGCGACCAATGTCGCGCGCATGCCGGGCCGGGTGATTTCTTTCTGGCCGAGGATAAGCGGCTGGTCCGGCGCGGCGACCGCGACAGCGCGCCCTATGTCTACTCGGGCTGGCAGATCCTGCGAACCGAACGGATCGCGCGCATCGGCGCCTCGCCCTATTCGCTCAACCGGGTCTGGGACGAGATGCTCGCGGCCGGAACGCTCCACGGAACGGTCTGCGACGCGCCCTGGGTCGATGTCGGCACACCCGAAGGCATCGGCGTGGCGGAGGCGATGCTGGCGGAGGCGTGCTGATGTTCGCCGGGGGGCCGCGTGTCTTCGCCCTTCCGGCCGGAGCGGATTTCGCGGGCAGCCTGATTGACGGGCTGGCGCAGCGCATGTCGGGGCTCGACCCCTTCGCGCGTGCCGGTGTCGAGCTTCGGCTCAACACCCGCCGGGCGCAGCGCAGCCTGCAACAGCGGATGGAGCGCGACGGGCGTTTCGCCGGGTTGCTTCCGCGCATCGGCGGGGTCGAGGATTTGTTGACCGGCTTCGCCACCGCGCGCGCCGTCGATCCGCTGCGGCGCAAGCTGCATGTCGCGCGCCTGGTGCGAGGGCTGGTGGAGGCGCGGCCCGATCTCGCGCCGCGCATGGCGGTGTTCGACCTGACCGACCGGCTGCTCGACCTGCTCGACCTGATGCAGGAGGAGGGCGTGCCGCCCGAGCGGCTGCTCGACGCGGAGGTCGGGGACGCCTCGCGGCACTGGCAGCTGTCGCTCGAATTCCTCAAGCTGGTCGTGGAGGCGTGGCCCGCCATCCTCGCGGAGGTCGAGCCAGGCCATGTCGACCCGCAAGTCGCGTGTCACGCGGCGGTCACGGAACTGGAGGCCGCTTGGAGCGCCGCGCCGCCCGAACATCCCGTGATCATAGCCGGGTCGACCGGCTCCCGCCCCTGGATGCGGCGCCTGATGGCGGCGGTGCTGCGCCTGCCGCAGGGCGCGGTGCTGTTGCCCGGTCACGATCCCGACCTGCCCGAGGCGTTCTGGGCCGAGGACGGCGTCGCCGCCTCTCCCGACCACCCGCAGGCGGGACTGGCGCGTCTGTTGCTCGACCTCGACGTGGAGCCCGCCGACCTGGGCCAATGGGTCGCGACCGACCGCAACACCGCGCGCGGGCGGTTGATCTCGCTGGCTTTGCGCCCCGCGCCCGTCACGGCGAGTTGGCTGGAGGAAGCCCCGGCACGCGCGGCCGAACTGGCGGAGTCCACGGCGGGTCTGGGGCTGATCGAGGCCGCGACGGAGCGGGAGGAGGCGCTCGCCATCGCCTGCGCCATGCGCTCGGCGGTCGAGGAGGGCCGCAGCGTCGCGCTCGTCACCCCGGACCGGACGCTGTCGCGCCGGGTCGGCGCGGCGCTCGACCACTGGCGGCTGATCCCGGATGACAGCGCCGGCCGCCCCCTGCACCTCGTGCCGCCGGGCATCGCGATGCGGCTCATGATGGACATGATCGGCGACCCGCCCGACCCCGCGGCGCTGGTCGCCCTGCTCAAGCATCCGCTGATCGGCGGCGCTGGCGAGACGCGGCGGCTGCACCTGCGGCGCGTCATCGGATTGCAGACGGGGTGCAAGACGCTCGCCACCCCCGAGGTCGTTTGGCAGCGGCTGGAGGACTGGGCGCGCGAGCGGAAGAACGATGAGGGGGCGCAAGCCTGGATGGCCTGGCTGCGCGCGGCGCTCGACCCGCTGGCCAGGATCGGCGCGGATGCGGAGCCGTCGGTCGTCCTCGCCACGCTGCGCAGCGTCGCGACGACCCTGTCCGCGGGCGTGGACGGCGGCGCGCCCAGCTTCTGGCTCGAAGAGACGGGTGCGGCGCTCGAACAGGTGTTCCTGCAGATGGAACAGGCCAGCGACGCGATGGCGGGCCTGACGCGCGACGATCTCATGCGCCTGCTGGATGCCGAGATGCGCGCCGCGATGGTGCGCCCTGCCGCCTTCCTGCCGCATCCCGGCGTCGCGATCCTCGGCGCGCTGGAGGCCCGGATGCTGCGAGCGGACGTGACGATCCTCGCCGGTCTCAACGAGGGGATCTGGCCGGAACGCCCCGCGCCCGATCCGTGGCTAAGCCGCGGGATGCGGCGCACGCTCGGTCTGCCGATGCCCGAGCGCGAGACGGGCCTCGCCGCACATGATGTGCAGAACGCGGCGAACGCGCCGGAGGTCATCCTCAGCCGCGCTGCCCGGACGGACGGCTCCCCCAGCGTGGCGAGCCGGTGGCTGATCCGCCTGACGAACCTGATCGGCGGGATGGGCGATCCGGGAAAACAGGCCCTGGACGATATGCGGGCCCGCGGCGCGGCACATCTGCGCGCGGCTGCGGCCCTCGACCGGCCTTCGCACGATTGGCCCCGCGCGCCCCGACCCGCGCCGCGACCCAAGGCGGCGCGGATCGCGAAGCTCGGTGCCACGGGGGTCGAGACGTTGATTCGTGATCCCTACGCCATCTACGCGCGCTACATCCTCGGCTTGCGACGGCTCGATCAGCCGGGGCGCGAGGCGGATGCGCTCGAACGGGGCGACGTGCTGCACAAGGTGATGGAGCGCTTCGTCCCGGCGATGCACGCGGGCGAGGAGCCGCGCGAGGCGCTGGAAACGGCGGCGCGCGAGGTCCTGTCGGCCCGCGTGCCGTGGCCCTCCACGCGCGCGCTGTGGCATGCGCGGCTGATGCGCATCGCCGATCCGCTGATCGAGGGGGAGGTGGAGCGGTTGGAGCACGCCGCCCCCGTCGCCTACGAGATCGAGGGCGGGCGCGATATACCCGCGCTCGGTTTTCGGCTGACAGCCAAGGCGGACCGGATCGACCGGGGCGCGAAAGGCCTGCGCATCTACGACTACAAGACCGGCAAGCCGCCCACGCAGCCGGAGGTCGAGAACTTCGCCCTGCAATTGCCGCTTGAGGCCGCGATCGCGCGGGATGGCGGGTTCGCGTCGCTGGGCGTGCAGGCGGTCGAGCGGCTGGCCTATATCGGCCTCGACTCCGCCGCCACGGTGCGGATAATCGACGAGGGTGCCGACAGCCTCGCCGATGTGTGGGCGCGGCTGGAGGCGCTCTTGTCACGGCACTATTTCGGCGAGGTCGGCTACCCCGCCCGGATGCGGCCGAAATTCATCAAGTATCCCTCCGACTACGATCACCTCTCACGCTACGGCGAGTGGACGGACGAGGCGGAGCCGGTGCGCATGAAGGTGGGGTCATGGGACTGACCGTCGAATTGAGCGCGGCGAGCCGGGCGCAGAACCGCGCCTCCGACCCGGCGGGATCGGCCTGGGTGGGGGCGAACGCGGGCTCGGGCAAGACGCGGGTGCTGACCGACCGGGTGGCGCGGCTGCTGCTGCATGGTGCCGCGCCCGAGCACATCCTGTGCCTGACCTATACCAAGGCCGCGGCGGCCGAGATGAAGAACCGCCTCTTCGCGCGGCTGGGCGCCTGGTCGATGATGCCCGATGCGAAGCTGCGCGCCGAGCTCGCCGCGTTGGAGGAGACGGGAGAGGTCGACCTCGCCCACGCACGGCAGCTCTTCGCCCGCGCGCTGGAGACGCCGGGCGAGCTGAAGATCCAGACGATCCACGCCTTCTGCGGCACGATCTTGCGCCGCTTTCCCCTGGAGGCCGGGGTGTCGCCGGGCTTTCGCGAGATCGACGAGCCGGAGGCGCAGGCGCTGCAGGCCGACCTGATGGACCGGATCGCGGAGGAGGAGCCGGAGGTCTTCGCCGCCCTTGCGCGCCACTGTCCCGGCGACGGGCCGCAGGCGGTCATCGAGGGCATCCTCAAGGAGCGGGACGCCTTCGCCGAACCGCTCGACCAAGCCGCGCTGGAGGCTGCGCTGGAACTCGACCCGCTCGCGACGAGTCCGGTCGTGGACGATGCCGACCGCGCGTTGCTGGCGCGGCTGGCGGAGGTGATGGCCGAGATCGGATCGCCGGCGGAGCAGCGCGACAAGTTGCCGAAGGTCGTGCGCGCCCTGAATGCCGATACGCCGGACAAGGCCGTCGCGGCGCTTGAGGAGGTGGCGCTGTTCGGTTCGGGCGCGAAGGACCCGTTCGGGCCAAAACCCTTCGCCGGTGTGAACAAGCCGACGGCCAAGGCATTGGCGGGCGACGAGGCGGACCGGCTGACCGCGCTGGCCGAGCGGGTCGCAGAGGCACGCCGCGCGCGGTTGGCGCGCGCCCTGATCGCCCGTACGCAGGCCCTGCACGATTTCGCGCGGGCCTTCCTCGATCGCTACGACGCGGCCAAGGCGGAGGTCGGCGCGCTCGATTTCGAGGACCTGATCCGGCGCACGCATGTGTTGCTGACGCAGCCGGGCATCGCGGACTGGGTGCTCTACAAGCTCGACGGCGGGATCGAGCATATCCTGGTGGACGAGGCGCAGGACACCTCGCCGCTGCAATGGCAGGTGATCGAGGCGCTGACGCCGGAATTCTACGCGGGCGAGGGCGTCGAACGGGCCGAGCGGACCCTGTTCGTCGTGGGTGATCAGAAGCAGTCGATCTACTCGTTCCAAGGCGCGCAGCCCGCCTCCTTCGGTCGGATGCGCGACCTGTTCCGGGACCGGCTTGACGCGGCGGGAAAGCCCTTCGCGCCCGTGGCGCTCGACGTCTCCTTCCGCTCGGCCGCGCCGATCCTGCGCCTGACCGATGCGGTCTTCGCCGTCGAGGGGCGCGGCGGCGTGGCGGAGGAGGTGCGCCACGAAGCCTTCGCGCAGGACAAGCCGGGACGCGTGGACCTGTGGCCCTTCCTCGAGAGCGAGAAGGACGACAGCGAGGGGGCCTGGTACGATCCCGTCGACATGCCCTCCGCCGACCGGGCCGATCTGCGGCTGGCGCGGATCATCGCGCGGCAGGTCGCGGCGATGCTGCGGGCGGGGACGCCGATGCCCGGCGAGGATGGCGCGCGGCCCCTGCGCCCGTCGGATATCCTGATCCTCTTTCGCTCCCGCGGGCCGATGTTCCACGCGCTGATCTACTTCCTGAAGGACGAAGGCGTGCCGGTCGCCGGGGCAGACCGGATGAAGCTGGGGGACGAGCTGGCGGTGCTCGACCTGCTGGCGCTGATGCGCTTCGCCGTCACGCCCGATGACGACCTCTCGCTGGCCGCCGCCCTGCGCTCGCCCTTGTTCGAGGTGGACGAGGACGCGCTGTTTCGTCTGGCGCATGATCGTGGTCGCACGCGGCTGCTGGCGCGGTTGCAGGACGATCCGGCCCATGCGGACGCGGCGGCGCTGCTGCAGGACCTGCGCGACGAGAGCGATTTCATCCGGCCCTACGAGTTCCTCGAACGCATCCTGATCCGCCATGACGGGCGGCGGCGCATGGTCGCGCGCCTCGGCCCGCAAGCGGCGGAGGCGCTGGACGAGCTTCTGAACCAGGCGCTCGCATACGAGCGAACCGAGGCGCCGACGCTGGGCGGGTTCCTCGACTGGCTGACCCCCGACACGCTGGAGATCAAGCGCGAGCTCGACGAGGGCGGCGGCGCGGTGCGCATCATGACGGTCCATGGCGCGAAGGGACTTGAGGCACCCGTGGTGATCCTGCCCCAGACCGGGCGCTGGGACAGCCACGGCGCGCCGCTCGTGCTCGACACCCCGCTGGGCCCGGTCTGGCGCGAGACGCCGCAGACCGCCTTCGAGGACGGGCCGGTGGCGGCGAAGAAGGAGGACGAGCAGCGGGAACGGGAGCGCCTGCTCTACGTCGCGCTCACGCGGGCGGAGCACTGGCTGATCGTGGCGGGCGCCGGGAATCGCGGGAAATCTGCATCATCCTGGTACGATCTTGTCGAAGCGGGCCTCGCGACGCTCGACCCGGTGGAGGCGGATGCGATCGAGGGGCTCGACGGTTCGATGCGAAGGCTCGACCACCTCTGGCCAGCGGAGGAAACCACGACGCCCGAGGCCGGTCAGGACACGCCATCCGCCGCGCCCCCTGGATGGGAGATCGTCGCGCCGCCCAAGGCGGAGAGCGTGCTGCGCCCCTCCGATCTGGGCGGAGCGCACGCGCTGCCGGGAGAGGGCGACGAGACCGCACTCGCCCTGCTGCGTGGCGAGGTGATCCACCATCTGCTCGACCACCTGCCGCGTGCCGCCGATCCCGATATCCTGCGCGACACGGCGTTGGCACGCTTGCCCGAGGACCTGCGAGCGGCCGTCGTGGCGGAGGTGGACGCGCTGCTGGCGGAGCCAGACCTTGCGCCGCTGTTCGGGCCGGACGCATTGGCCGAGGCGGCGGTCGCGGGTCGCATCGGCGGCCATGTCCTGACGGGCCGGGTGGACCGGCTGGTCCGTCTGCCGGACCGTGTGCTGGTGGCCGATTTCAAGTCGAACCGCGTCGTTCCTGCGAGCGTCGAGGACACACCCGAGGCGCTGCTGCGGCAGATGGGCGCCTATCTCGCCGTGCTCGGCCCGGCCTTCGATCCGGTGCCCGTCGAGCTGGCGCTGGTCTGGACAGCGACCGGGCGGATGGATGTGCTGCCGCATGCGCTGGTGACCGCTGCGCTGGGTCGCGTGCGCCTCCCTTGACCGGGGTCGGGGGCGTCCCTAGGTTTGGCCTCCGACGCCTGAGACATACCTGATGCAGCTCGAAAGGAGCCCCGCCATGGCCACCGTGAAAGTCACCGATGACAGCTTCGACGCCGACGTCCTGAAATCCGACATCCCCGTCGTCGTCGATTTCTGGGCGGAGTGGTGCGGCCCCTGCAAGCAGATCGGCCCGGCGCTCGAAGAGCTGTCCGACGCCTACGAGGGCCGCGTGAAGATCGCCAAGGTCAACGTGGACGAGAACCCCAATTCGCCCGCGCAGCTGGGCGTGCGCGGCATCCCGGCACTGTTCCTGTTCAAGGACGGCCAGGTCGTCAGCAACAAGACCGGTGCGGCCCCCAAGGCTGCGCTGCAGGGCTGGATCGAGGAAAGCCTCTGATCTTCGCGCAAGATCGGATCGAGCGAAGGCCCCGGCATCGTCCGGGGCCTTTTCCGTTGGGACATCACTCGGGCACGTTGTCGATGCCCGACCCGCCCCAGGGATGGCAGCGCGCGATGCGCCGCGCGGCGAGCCAGCCACCCTTCACGGCGCCGTGCCGCTCCAGCGCCTCCAGCGCATAGGCCGAGCAGGTCGGCTGGTAGCGGCAGTTATGGCCGACAAAGGGGGAGAAGACCGTCCGGTAGGCCTGCACGGGCAGGGCGAGCAACCGGGCGAGCGGGCTCATCGATGCAGGCGCGCGAGCGCGTCGCGCAGATCCTGTTTCAGGGCCTCGAAATCCCGCTCTGCCGTAATCGTGTTGCGCCCGATCAGCACGTAGTCCTGCCCTGCACGGCCCTCGCCCGGCAGGACCGCGCGCGCGACCTCGCGCAGGCGCCGCTTGGCCCGGTTGCGGGCGACGGCGTTGCCGACCTTCTTGGAACAGGTGAAGCCAACGCGGATGGACGTGGGAGAGGGCTCGTCGGCGCGCCGGGTGCGCATCTGCACGATCATCCCCTTTGCCGCGTGCTTGCGCGCGCGCGAAGCGGCGACGAAATCGCGCCGCTCCTTCAGGACCGACATGGTTTGTCGCGGTGTATCACCCGCGCATGACGAAACCGCCGACGCATCGTCCCGGTCGGGCGACGCGGCCGGCGGCTGAACCGTCATGGCCTGCGCTATCAGGCGCTGAGGCTCTTGCGGCCGCGGGCGCGGCGCGCGTTCAGGATCTTGCGGCCGTTCTTGGTCGCCATGCGGGCACGGAAGCCGTGGCGGCGCTTGCGGACCAGATTGCTGGGCTGGAAGGTGCGCTTCATCTCAGTCTCCTCATCCCCCGCGGGGGCCTTCAGCTCGGGCCGCGGCTGACCTCGAGGGCGCGCGGCGGTGACGACCCGATGGCCGGATTCGTCACCCGTTGTCTCAATGAGCCGCCTGACTATGCCGGGCCTTTGGCGAAGTCAATTGCCGCGAGGTCGATTTGTCGAAGGCCACGGGTGAAACATTTTGGCGGTCGGGGTCAACCCGGCGTGAGGCCCCTTTCAGCCCGTGGCCGCCAACCGCAGATGTCCCGCAAGTCAACGACACCCCATCTGCCCGAAAGGAAACCCCATGTCCGATCCCGCGCCCGACAAGGGCTTCGACCTCCGCCGTGCCCTGCCGCTGATCGCCATACTGGTCGTCGCCGTTCTCGGCTTCGTCTTCCTGCGCGACTACCTGACCTTCGAAACTCTGCGCGACAATCGCGAGGCGCTGATCGCCTGGCGGGACGAGAACTACGTGCTGGCCGCTCTGGTCTATATCGTCGCCTATATCGTCATCGTCGCGTTCTCGCTGCCCGGTGCCGCGATCATGACGCTGACGGGCGGCTTCCTGTTCGGGCTGGTCTTCGGCGTGCTGTTCTCCGTCACGGGGGCGACGATCGGGGCCATCGCGATCTTCCTCGCCGCGAAGGCGGGCTTGGGCGAGTCGCTGGCGGCCAAGATGGACGCGTCGGGCGGCAAGGTCGCGCAGATCAAGCAGGCGTTGCGCGACAACGAGATATCGGTCCTGTTCCTGCTGCGCCTCGTGCCGGCGATTCCCTTCTTCGCCGCGAACCTGATCCCGGCGCTGGTGGGCGTGTCGCTGCGCAACTTCGCCTTCACGACCTTCTTCGGGATCATGCCCGGCTCCATCGTCTTCACCTGGGTCGGCGTCGGTCTGGGCGAGGTATTCGCCCGCGGCGAGACGCCGGATTTCGGCATCATCTTCGAGCCGCAGATCATCGGGCCGATCCTGGGCCTCTGCGCGCTCGCCGCCCTTCCCATCATCATCAAGGCCGTCCGGGGCAAGTCCGCCCTGCCGGTGGAGGACTGAGACATGAACCGCATCAAGACAGATATCTGCATCCTCGGCGCAGGCTCCGGCGGGCTCTCCGTCGCGGCGGGGGCCGTCCAGATGGGCGCCGAGGTGGTGCTGATCGAAGGCGGCAAGATGGGGGGCGACTGCCTCAATTACGGCTGCGTTCCGTCGAAGGCGATGATCGCCGCGGCCCACCATGCGCACGCGCAGTCCAATTCCGACGTGTTCGGGGTAAAATCCGTCACGCCCGAGGTCGACTACGCCGCGGTGAAGGATCACGTCGCGGGCGTGATCGGGGCCATCGCGCCGCATGACAGCGTCGAGCGGTTCGAGGGGATGGGCGTAAAGGTCATACAGGACTATGGCCGCTTCATCTCCGAGACCGAGGTGCAGGCGGGCGATACGGTGATCGAGGCGCGCCGTTTCGTCATCGCCACCGGCTCCTCCCCCTTCGTGCCGCCGATCGAGGGAATCGACGGTGTCGACTACCTGACCAACGAGACGATCTTCGACCTGCGCGAAACGCCCGACCGGCTGATCATCATCGGCGGCGGTCCCATCGGGATGGAGATGGCGCAGGCCCATGCGCGGCTCGGCGTGCCGGTGACGGTGCTGGAGGGGGACAAGGCGCTCGGCAAGGACGATCCCGAGCTGGTGGAGATCGCGCTGGAGCATGTGCGCGCCGATGGCGTGGCCATCGAGGAGGGGTTCAAGGTCGCCTCCGTGTCGTCGGACGGCGGGGTGAGCGTGACGTCGGAGGACGGGCGCACGATCCGCGGCTCGCACCTGCTGGTCGCGGTGGGGCGGAAGGCCAATATCGGCTCGCTCGACCTCGACAAGGCGGGGGTGGAGCATGACCGCGCGGTGAAAGTAGACGACGGTTTGCGCACCTCTAATCGCCGGATCTACGCCATCGGGGACGTGACCGGCGGGCTGCAATTCACGCACAAGGCGGGGTATGACGCGGGCGTCATCATCCGCTCGATGCTGTTCGGTCTGCCGTCGAAGGCCAAGACCGGGCATATTCCGTGGGCCACCTATATCGACCCGGAGATCGCGCAGATCGGCCTGACTGAGGCGCAGGCGCGCGAGGAGCATGGCGACGCGGTCGAGGTGCTGCGATTCAAGTTCGACGAGAACGACCGGGCGCAGGCGGAGCGGCGGACCGAGGGCCTGATCAAGGTGATGGTCGTGAAGGGAAAGCCGGTCGGTGCCTCCGTCGTCGGGATGCGGGCGGGCGAGCTGATTCAGCCTTATGCGCTGGCCATCGCGAACGGGCTGAAGATCTCTGCCCTGACGAACATGGTCTCTCCCTATCCGACGATGACCGAGGTCACCAAGCGGGCGGCGGGGCAGTATTACGTGCCGCGCCTGTTCCAGAACGACACGGTGAAGAAAGTCGTCCGCTTCACGCAGAAATACCTGCCGTGAGTTGAGATTCGGTTAACCGGCGGCCTGTCTGTCGCCGGTTGCCTCCCGCCAGTGGCGGCGGCAGAGGGACACATAGGTCTCGTTGCCGCCGATCTGGACCTGCGCGCCTTCGGTGATGGCGCGCCCGTCCTCGTCCTGGCGGATGACCATCGTCGCCTTGCGCCCGCAATGGCAGATCGTCCTGATTTCACGTAAGGAATCGGCGAGGGCCAGCAGGGTGGCGGAGCCGGGAAACAGCTCCCCCTGAAAGTCGACGCGCAGGCCGAAGGCCATGACGGGCACCTTGAGATCGTCGGCCACGCGGGCGAGTTGCCAGACCTGATCCTTGGTCAGGAACTGCGCCTCGTCGACGAAGATGCAGGCCAGCTTACGCTCATCCAAGTGACTGGAAACGCGTGCGAAAAGATCGTCCTCGGGGCGGTAGGTCTCGGCCTCGGCGCCGATGCCGATGCGGCTGGCGATGCGGCCTTCGCCCGCGCGGCGGTCGAGATCGGCGGTGAGCAGGAGCGTGTCCATGCCCCGTTCGCGATAATTGTAGCTGGCCTGCAACAGGACGGTGCTCTTGCCCGCGTTCATCGTGGAGTAATTGAAGTAAAGCTTTGCCATGTCTCGATTTTTCCGGTGGCCTCGCATCTCGGTCGGACCGTCACAATACCGCAATATCTGGTTGACAGGAACCGCGTTGCCGCGAAATCTGGAGTTAAGGAAGATCAAGAAAAGATCGCACCCGTGTTCGACAGCAGCAGTTTCCCGACCCTTGACGATCACCTCGGCGCCATCTGGCTCGACGGCCGGGAGGGCATGAGATTTCGCTTCGAAGTCAGGGGCTTGGTCCGGCCGGGGCCGGATGCGGTAGAGGTGCAGGCCGAGCTGTCGGGGGGGCGGTATCGGCTGCTGCGCATCGGGCGTGGGGGGGAGAGGCCGTTGCACAAGCGCACCACGCATGTGCTGAGCCACCGCCCCGCGCCCGAGGATCCGCTGGGTGCGGACGCCGTGGTGGCGGCGCTGAAACGCTGAAAAACCGTGTATGCGATGCGTATGGCACGCGTATGGCATGCGTATGGCAGTTGTCGGCGGGTGTTAACGGGGAGTTAACGGTCGCCTTGTGGCGGATACCCCCACCCCGGCCCTCCCCCGCGGGCGGGGGAGGGGGCGCTTGCGGAGCCGTTCGTGACCGAGGTCAGAGGGCTTGCAGAGGGGTGACCGTGATGTCGCCTTCGAGGCGGTTGCGCATGGCGAGGGCCGCGGCGCGGGAGCCTGCCGCGGTCGTGTAGTAGGGGATCTTGTCGTAGAGCGCGACGCGCCGGATCTCGCGGCTGTCCTCGATCGACTGAGCCCCCTCGGTCGTGTTGAACACGATCGAGATGCGGCCATCCTTCATCGCGTCGACGATGTTCGGGCGACCCTCGTGCGCCTTGTTCACGCGCGTCGCCTCGATCCCGTTCTCGGCCAGCCAGGCGGCGGTGCCGGATGTGGCGAGGATCTCGAAGCCCATCGCGAAGAGAACAGTGGCGGCCTCCAGCATCAGGGCGCCCTTGTCGGCATCCTTGATCGAGACGAAGGCGGTGCCGTGATCGGGCAGCTTCACGCCCGCGCCCATCTGCGCCTTGAGGAAGGCACGGGGGAAATTGGTGTCGAGGCCCATGACCTCTCCGGTCGAGCGCATTTCCGGCCCGAGAAGGGTATCGACGCCGGGGAAGCGGGCGAAGGGGAGGACCGCCTCCTTGACCGCGATGTGGTCGGTCTCGGCCGGTTTGAGCTCGAAGGCGCCGAGCATCTCGCCCGCCATCAGGCGCGCGGCGATGCTGGCGATTGGAGAGTTCACGGCCTTGGCCACGAAGGGCACGGTGCGGCTGGCGCGGGGGTTGACCTCCAGCACGAAGATCTCGCCGTCCTTGATGGCGAACTGCACGTTCATCAGTCCGACGACGCCGAGTTCCAGCGCCATCGCCTCGGACTGACGCTTCAGCTCCGCCACGATGTCGGCGTCGAGCGAATGGGGCGGCAGGGAGCAGGCGCTGTCGCCCGAATGCACACCGGCCTCCTCGATATGCTCCATCACGCCCGCGACATGGACGGATGTGCCGTCGCAGAGGCAATCCACGTCGACCTCGACCGCGCCCGAGAGGTAGCTGTCGAGCAGGACGGGGCTGTCGCCCGAGACCTGCACGGCGGTGGCGATGTAGCGTTCCAGATGCGCGGTGTCGCGCACGATCTCCATCCCGCGACCGCCCAGCACGTAGGAGGGGCGGATGACCAGCGGGTAGCCGACTTCCGCCGCGATCTGCATGGCCTCCGCCTCGGAATGGGCGATGCCGTTGCGGGGCTGCTTGAGGTCGAGCTTGCCCAGCATGGCCTGGAAACGCTCGCGGTCCTCGGCGAGGTCGATCGCGTCGGGCGAGGTGCCGAGAATCGGGATGCCCTCCGCCTCCAGCGCGTTGGCGAGTTTCAGGGGCGTCTGGCCACCGAACTGGACGATGACGCCGTGGAGCGAGCCGTTCTCCTGCTCGACGCGCAGGATCTCCAGCACATGCTCCAGCGTCAGCGGCTCGAAATAGAGGCGGTCGGAGGTGTCGTAATCGGTCGAGACGGTTTCCGGGTTGCAGTTGACCATGATGGTCTCGTAGCCCGCGTCGGTCAGCGCGAAGCAGGCGTGGCAGCAGCAATAGTCGAACTCGATCCCCTGGCCGATCCGGTTTGGGCCGCCGCCGAGGATGACGACCTTCTTCGCGTCGGTGGGCCGGGCCTCGCACTCGACCTCGCCCATCATGTCGGCCTCGTAGGTCGAGTACATGTAGGGGGTCTGCGCCTCGAACTCGGCGGCGCAGGTGTCGATGCGCTTGAACACGGCGCGCACGCCGGCGCGGTGGCGGGCATGGCGGATCTCGGTCTCGGTGCGGCCCGTGAGCGTGGCGAGGCGGGCATCGGTGAAGCCCAGCATCTTGAGCTCTCGGATGCCGTCGGTGTCCTCGGGCAGGCCGTTTTCGCGCACGGTCTCCTCCGCCGCGACGATCTCGCGGATGCGGGCGATGAACCACGGATCGAAGGCGGTGATGCCCTGGATGTCGAGGTCCGACAGGCCGTCGCGCATGGCCTGCGCGATTACGCGCAACCGGTCGGGCGTGGCGCGGGCAAGCTCGGCTACCAGTGCCTCGCGGCTGTCGAAGGCGATCTCGTCGAAGCCGGTGAGGCCGGTCTCCATCGAGGCGAGGGCCTTCTGCATCGATTCGTGGATCGTGCGGCCGATGGACATGGCCTCGCCCACCGATTTCATCGCGGTGGTCAGGTTGTTCTGGGAGCCGGGGAACTTCTCGAAGGCGAAGCGCGGGATCTTGGTCACGACATAGTCGATGGTCGGCTCGAAGCTGGCGGGGGTCACGCCGGTGATGTCGTTGTCGAGCTCGTCGAGCGTGTAGCCGACGGCGAGCTTCGCCGCGATCTTGGCGATCGGGAAGCCCGTCGCCTTGGACGCCAGCGCCGAGGAGCGGGAGACGCGCGGATTCATCTCGATCACGACCATGCGGCCGTTTTCGGGGTTCACGGCCCATTGCACATTGGAGCCGCCGGTCTCCACCCCGATCTCGCGCAGGACGGCGATGCTGGCGTTGCGCATCTCCTGATATTCGCGGTCTGTCAGGGTCAGCGCCGGGGCGACGGTGATCGAATCGCCTGTGTGGACGCCCATCGGGTCCACGTTTTCGATGGAGCAGACGATGATGGCGTTGTCGGCGCGGTCGCGCACGACCTCCATCTCGTATTCCTTCCAGCCCAGCAGGCTTTCGTCGATCAGGATCTGGCTGACGGGGGAGGCGTCGAGGCCGGAGCGGCAGATCGCCTCGTAATCCTCGCGGTTATAGGCGACGCCCCCGCCGGTGCCGCCCAGCGTGAAGGCGGGGCGGATGATGGCGGGCAGGCCGACCTCGTTGACCGCGGCCATCGCCTCCTCCATCGAGTTGGCGATGGTGGCCTTGGGGTTTTCGAGGCCGAGCCGGTCCATCGCCTCGCGGAAGAGCTTGCGGTCCTCGGCCATCTCGATCGCGGCGCGCTTGGCGCCGATCAGCTCGACGCCGAACTTTTCCAGCACGCCCATGTCGTCGAGTTCCAGCGCGGTGTTGAGGCCGGTCTGGCCGCCCATCGTGGGCAGGATCGCGTCGGGGCGCTCCTTCTCGATGATCTTGGCGACGACCTCGGGCGTGATCGGCTCGATATAGGTGGCGTCGGCCATGCCCGGATCGGTCATGATCGTGGCGGGGTTCGAGTTGACCAGGATGACGCGGTAGCCTTCCTCGCGCAGGGCCTTGCAGGCCTGGGCGCCGGAGTAGTCGAACTCGCAAGCCTGGCCGATGACGATGGGCCCCGCCCCGATGATCATGATGGAGGAGATATCGGTCCGCTTGGGCATAGTGCATCCTCGGGCTAGATGGAGCGCAAATTGGCGGTGGTTTACGCGCGGTCGCGGCACGGCGCAACAGGCGTCGGGCACGATTGCGCCGAACCTTGCCGCCTTTGTCGCGTTGCCGTGCGAGGAGGACCACATGGCGAAGGAAAACAGACCGCTCGAAGACGTGCTCGACGATTTCTGTGAAACCGTCGACGAGGAGGGGACCAGCGTGGGCGATCTGGTCCATTCTTTCGAGGATCGTTCGCTCGGCGCGGTGCTGGTGGTGCTGTCGGGCATCCTCATCATTCCGTTCGTGGGCGGCATTCCGGGCGTGCCGGACGTGGTGGCGACGCTGATCCTGCTGTTCATCTTCCACAGCTGGTTCGGCTCGGGCGGGATCTGGATCCCGGATTTCCTGGAGAAGAAGGAGATCGAGCGGGAAAAGCTGAGCGGCGCGGTCGACAAGGCGCGGCCCTGGGCAAAGCGGATCGACCGCCTGCTCAAGACCCGGTTCAAGATGTTCGTGAATAACGCCGCGGCGCGCACGCTGATCTCGGTGATCTGCGCGCTGCTGGCGCTGTCGATCTATATCCTGGGCTTCGTGCCCTTCGCGATGTTGCCCGCGGCCATCGCGATCATGGCCTTCGGACTGGCGCTGTTGGGGCGCGACGGGTTGCTGGCGCTGATCGGCTACGTCTTCGTGGCGGGCACGGTCTACATGCTGTGGCGAGTCTGGGGCATGGTGTTCTAGCGCCGGATGCCGAGCGGCCTGCCGATCTGGGGCGGGCGCGGGGCGTGCGCATGGTCGGCGAGCATCCGGGCGAAGCGGGCCTGCGCCCAGTCGGGATAGGGGGCGCTGCGCCTCGTTTCCAGATCCACACCCATGATGAGCTGTTCGCTGAGCGCGCGCACGGTGCCGTCGACGACCAGTTCGCCCAGGATGTGCAGGCGCTTCGCATCGTGGTCGAGCAGGGTGAACCGGGCAGTGAAGCTTTCCCCTTCGAGGATCTCGCCCAGGTAGTGCATGTGCATCTGCAAGACGTAGGGGCCGTGGCGGGTGCGTTCGGTATAGGCGGCGCCGAGGCCGAGATGCGCGTCGAACATGCGGTCGAGCGCCTGGTCCATCGCGATCGAGTAGTAGCCGACATTCATGTGGCCGTTATAGTCGATCCACTCGGCCGGAACGCGGCGCGGCGCGGTCTCGATCGGGGCGGGGTAGGGGCCGTCATGGCCTTCGGTCATGGGTCGTCCTTTGACAGTTACAAAGCGGCTGCGCAGAAGGTGCGTCTAAACCGGGGGAGGACATATGAGCATTCAATCGGCCATTGCGGAGCTGGGCAAGCGCTTCGGCGACCGCGTGCAGACCGGCGACAGCGTGCGGGCGCTGCATGGCGGCAACGAGAGCTATTTCGACGAGATCCTGCCCGACGCGGTGATCCTGCCCCGCTCGACCGACGAGGTCAGCGAGATCGTGAAGACCTGTGCCGCGCATGACTGCCCGATCGTGGCCTGGGGCACGGGCACCTCGCTGGAGGCGCATGCGCTGGCGGTGCGCGGTGGCATCACGCTCGACTTCGCGGAGATGGCGGCGGTGCTGGAGGTCAACCAGGGCGACATGGATTGCCGGGTGCAGCCGGGCTGCACGCGCGAGGCGCTGAATACCGAGCTGCGCGCGACCGGTCTGTTCTTCCCGGTCGATCCCGGTGCCAATGCCTCGCTGGGCGGCATGGCGGCCACGCGGGCGAGCGGGACGACCGCCGTGCGCTACGGCACGATGCGCGAGAACGTGCTGGCGCTGGAGGTGGTGCTGGCCGACGGGCGGATCGTGCGCACCGGAAGCCGGGCGCGCAAATCCTCGGCCGGGTACGACCTGACCAAGCTGATCGTCGGCAGCGAGGGGACGCTCGCCATCATCACCGAGTTGACCTTGCGGCTGCAGGGCCAGCCCGAGGCGGCGGCGAGCGCGGTCTGCGGCTTTCCCGACATCGACGCGGCGGTGGGCGCGGTGCAGGCGGTGATGCAGATGGGCGTTCCGATGGCGCGGATCGAGTTCCTGGACGCCGAATGCGTGCGGGCCGTGAACCTCGCCGACGGGCGCGAGATGCCGGAGACGCCGCACCTGTTCCTGGAATTCCACGGCTCGGAGGCCGGCGTGGCCGAGCAGGCGGAGACGGTGCGCGACATCGCCGACGAGTTCGGCGGATCGGCCTTCGACTGGTCGACCGATCATCAGGTGCGCGCGAAGCTGTGGCACGCGCGGCACAATGCCTACTACTCGGTCAAGGCGCTGCGCCCCGGCTGCCGGGCGGTGACGACGGATGTGTGCGTGCCGATCTCGGCGCTCGCGCAGGCGGTGCGGGAGACGGCGGACGATATTTCGCAAAGCGTGCTGATGGGTCCGATCCTGGGCCATGTGGGCGATGGCAATTTCCATGCCGCCCTGCTGATCGAGGAGGGCAGCGCGGAGGAACTGGCCGAGGCCAAGCGGCTGGCACACCGCATGGCCGAGCGGGCGCTGCGGCTGGGCGGGACCGTGACCGGGGAGCACGGGGTCGGCATGGGCAAGCTGAAATACATGCAGGACGAGCATGGCGACGGCTGGCAGCTGATGGCCACGATCAAGCAGGCGATGGATCCGAAGGGCATCCTCAACCCCGGCAAGGTGGTCGAGGTGAACTGAGCGCGGAATCTCGCGTATTTGGGGGAAGATGAAATGGTGGAGGCGCCCGAGGACCTGCCCCATGCCTTCGCCGCGGCCTGGATGGCGCGCGATGCGGGGGCGCTGGCGCGGCTCTGCACGGCCGATGCGGATTTCGTCAACGTGGTGGGGTTGTGGTGGCGCGATCGCGCGGCGATCGAGCGGGCGCATCACTACGGGCTGACGACCTTCTTTCGCAATTCCGAACTGAGCGTCCGGCGGGTCGAGGTCCGGCGGCTGGGCGACCGCGTGGCCGTGGTCCACGCGCGGATGCGGCTGAGCGGGCAGATCGCGCCGGATGGCACGGTCGCGGAGGACCGGCAGACCATCCTGATCTTCGTCTGCATGCGCGGAGGGGAGGGCTGGCAGGCGGTGGCGGTGCAGAACACCGATATCGTGCCGGGGGCGGAGACGCATCTGCGCGATGGTGACGGCTTCCGCCCGCAGGATTATCGCTGAAGGATCGCGTCGGTCGCGAGTGCGGTGCAGAACTCGCCATGCAGCGCGTCGATTGCGGCTTCGTGGATCGTCTGCGGATCGGGCAGGGGGCCGCCGCGCCACGAAGTCTGGACGTTCTGGGTGAAGGCGGCGCAGGCGTCGTGGGCGAGCGTCACGTCGAAGCCGAGATTGGCGGCCATGCGCGTGGTGGTCGACACGCAATGCGGGGTGGTCAGGCCGCAGATGGTGACGGCGCGCGCGTCGAGCGCGTGCAGGCGCGCCTCCAGATCGGTGCCGATGAAGGCGGAGTTGACGGATTTCTCCAGCACCGGCTCGCCGCTTTGCGGGGCGACGATGGGCTGGATCGCGGTGCCGTCGCCCTTCAGCGGTGAGCCGGGGGTCGTGCTGATGTGGCGGATGAAGATCACCGGCCGGTTCCGCTCGCGCCAGTGGGCGAGGAGGCGGGCGGCGTTCGCTTCGGCATCAGGGTTGTTGCGTGCGCCCCAATAGGCGGTGTCGGCGAAGGCGGTCTGGATGTCGACGAGGATCAGGGCGTCGGTCATGCGGGTCTCTCCCTCACCCCCCGCCCTCTCCCGCACGCGGGAGAGGGGGCCTGCCGCGGGCGCGGCAGAGGGGTTACTGGTTCTTCTGGCGGTAGAACAGGCGGCGGACGGAGCCGGTCTTGGAGCGCATGAGGATCGTCTCGGTCTCCAGGTAGTCGCCGTCGCGCCGTGCGCCCTGCACGACCGAGCCGTCGGTGACGCCGGTCGCGGCGAAGATCACGTCCTCGGTCACCAGGTCGTCGCGGTCGTAGACGCGGTCGAGATCCTCGATCCCTGCCTTTTCGGCCCGGCCCCGCTCATCGTCGTTGCGGAACAGCAGGCGACCCTGCATCTGGCCGCCCATGCATTTCAGCGCGGCGGCGGCCAGCACGCCTTCGGGTGCGCCGCCGGATCCCATGTACATGTCGATGCCGGTCTTCTCGGCCTCGGCGGTGTGGATGATGCCGGCCACGTCGCCATCTGTGATCAGGCGAATGCGCGCGCCGGTCGCGCGGATCTCCTCGATCAGCTCCTGATGGCGGGGGCGTTCGAGCACGCAGACCATGACGCCCGAGGTCTCCACCCCCTTGGCGGCGGCCATGACCTGGATGCGCTGGGTCGGGGACATGTCGAGCGTCACGAGCCCCTTGGGATAACCCGGCCCGATGGCGAGCTTGTCCATGTAGACGTCGGGCGCATGCAGCATCGAGCCGCGCGGGCCCATCGCGATGACGGCGAGCGCATTGGGCATGTCCTTCGCGGTCAGCGTGGTGCCTTCGAGCGGGTCGAGCGCGATGTCGACGCCCGGTCCTTTCCCGGTGCCGACCTCCTCGCCGATATAGAGCATGGGCGCCTCGTCCCGCTCCCCCTCGCCGATCACCACGACGCCCGAGATGTCGAGCATGTTGAGCTGCGTGCGCATCGCGTCGACGGCGGCCTGGTCGGCGGCCTTCTCGTCGCCCGAGCCGATCAATTTCGCCGATGCGATGGCCGCGGCCTCCGACACGCGGGCGAGGCCGAGGCTGAGCATTCGGTCGGAGAAGAGCTGGTCGGTCTTGGGCATCGGGTGGTCCTCGCTGATGGGCAGATCATGGGTCGCGGTCTTTGTTGCGGTGCGGGGGCGTCATGGCAAGGGAGTGTTGCGTGTCGCGGCCAATCAAAGCGGTTTCGGGGGCGCGAACGGGGTGGGCAAGCGCCGCGCGGCGGGTCAAGCTGGCGGCAAAACAACGATAAAGGGGATGGAAAATGTTGCTGACCGTCGTGCTGCCGCTGTCGCTCGCGTTCATCATGTTCTCGCTGGGGGTGGGGCTGGTGCCCGCCGATTTCGGGCGGGTGGCGCGGATGCCGCGTGCCTTTCTGATCGGGGCGGCGTGCCAGGTGGTGCTGCTGCCGCTGGTGGCCTTCGCGTTGTTGTTCGTGTTCCGCCTGCCGCCGGAACTGGCGGTGGGGGTGATGATCCTCGCCTGCGCGCCGGGGGGCGTGACCTCTAACATCATCACCAAGCTGGCGGGCGGGGCGGTGGCGCTGTCGGTCAGCCTGACGGCGGTGGTCAGCCTGCTGAGCGTGGTGACGGTGCCGCTGATCGTCGCCGGGGCCGTGGGGTATTTCCTGGGGGCCGAGGCGCCGGAGGTGGATGTCACCGGGCTGGCCTTCACGATGTTCGCGCTGACGGCTGTGCCGGTGGGCCTCGGCGTCGCCTTGCGCCGCTTCGCCACCGGCTTGGCCGAGCGGATCGAGCGGGGGGTGTCGGCGGTGGCGACGGTGCTGTTCGTCATCATCATCCTGGGCGCGCTGGTGGCGAACTGGGGGATCTTCGTCGAGAACCTGCCGGTGCTGGGGCCGCTGCTGATCGTGCTGAACCTGGTGATGCTCGGCCTCGGCTATGCCTTCGCGCGGGGTGCGGGGCTAAGCCGGGCGGAGCGGATCGCCGTGGCGATCGAGGCGGGGGTGCAGAACGGATCGCTCGGCATCACCGTCGGTGCGCTGGTGGGCGGGGGCGAGACGCTGGGGCCCTTCGCGCTCGCCTCCGGGGTCTATGGCATCACGATGTATCTGGTGACGCTGCCGGTCGTGGCTTGGCTGCGGCGCCGCGGCTAGGCGGCGAGGGGGGCGGCGGGGCGCGCCTCCCGTATCGGGAGGTGCACGATGGCCGAGAACGCGCCGACGCCCACGCCGACCCACCAGACCGCGTCATACGTGCCGTAGATGTCGTAGAGCCGCCCGCCCAGCCAGACGCCGAGGAAGCTGCCGAGCTGGTGGGAGAAGAACACGATGCCGTAGAGCGTACCCATGAAGCGCAGCCCGTAGATATGCGCGATCAGCCCCGAGGTCAGCGGTACGGTGGCGAGCCACAGGCTGCCCATCGTGATCGAGAAGACGATGACTGTCAGCGGTGTCATCGGCATCAGGATGAAGGCGGCGGCGATCACCGTGCGGCCTGCATAGATGCCGGTCAGCAGATACTTGCGCGTCATGGTTCCGCCGAGTTTGCCCGCCAGGATCGTGCCGCCGATATTGGCGATGCCGATCAGGGCGATGGACCAGGCACCCAGCGTCGCGGTGTCGGAAATGCCGATCCCGTCCAGCAGGCCGCCCGGCGCGATCGGGCCGCAGACCTCGGCCACGAAGGCGGGGAAGTGGGCCGTGATGAAGCCCAGCTGGTAGCCGCAGGAGAAGAACCCGACGAAGATCAGCACGTAGGACGGGTCGCGAAAGGCGCGGCCGAGGATCTGGCCCATCGTCTCGTCCACGGCGCTTTGCGGCGCGGGCTGGGGCACCTTCATCAGCGGCAGGAAGGCGAGGGAGGCGAGGATCAGCGCGGCGAAGATGAGGAACACACCCGACCAGTCCATCACGCCCAGCAGGGCCGCGGCCACAGGCGGGCCCACGACCTGACCGGCGGAGCCTGCGGCGGTCGCGATGCCGAGTGCCATCGAGCGATGCGCGTCCGCCGTAGCCCGTCCCACCACGGCGAGGATCACGCCGAAGCCGGTGCCCGCGATGCCGAAGCCGACGAGGATCTCCAGAAGCTGCATCTGCGCTGGCGTCACGGCCCAGGCGGTCAGCGCGAGGCCGATGGCGTAGGTGATCGCGCCCAGCACGATGGCCTTGCGATCCCCGAACCGCTCGGCAATGGCGGAGAAGATCGGCTGCCCGATCCCCCAGGCGAGGTTCTGCACCGCGATGGCCAGCGAGAACTCGGCGCGCAGCCAGCCGAACTCCTCGGCGATCGGGATCTGGAACACGCCGAAGCTGGCGCGGATGCCGAAGCCCACGAGCATGATGAGCGATCCGGCGATCAGGACGGGGGTGACGAGGCGGCTCTGGCTCATGTCGGGTCTCCTTCGCGGGGCGTAGGATGCGACGGCGCGCGCGCGGGCGCAAACGCGGAATTGTGGGGGCACGGTTCAGTTTTCCTGAACCGTCGGGATGGCGGGCGGGGCCGGGTTGGCCTATCTGCGAGGCCATGAGTGACGACACGACATCCGGCCCGCTGCCCCGCTACCGCAAGCTGATCGCCGACGGCACGCTGGAGGCGGACCCCGCCCAGCGGCTGGCAGTCGAGAAGCTGCAACTGCTGCACACGCGGCTGAAGGGCTATGAGCCCGGAGCGGGGCGCAAGGTGCGGCTGGGGCTGTTCGGCTGGGGCCGCGAGCGGACGCGCGAGGCGGATATTCCGGGGCTCTACCTCTATGGCGGGGTGGGGCGGGGCAAGTCGATGCTGATGGACCTGTTCTTCGACGGCGCTCCTGTCGAGGCCAAGCGACGCGTGCATTTCCACGCCTTCATGCAGGACGTGCACGAGCGGATCGGCCGCGCGCGCGCGCGGGGCCGCGAGGATCCGGTGGAGCCGGTGGCGGAGGCGATCGCCGAGGACGCCGTGCTGTTGTGCTTCGACGAGATGCAGATCACCGACATCACCGATGCGATGCTTGTGGGGCGATTGTTCGAAAAGCTGTTCGCCCGCGGCTCGATCGTGGTGGCGACCTCGAACCGGCACCCGGACCAGCTCTACAAGAACGGGCTGAACCGGCAGCTGTTCCTGCCCTTCATCGAGCTGATCAAGGAGCGGATGGAGGTGCACCATCTCGACAGCGGCACCGATCACCGGCTGGGGCGGCTGGCGGGGCGGGAAGTCTATTTCACCGGGCCGGAGGCCGATGCGAAGATGGACGACCTGTGGCACGATCTGGCGGGCGGGGATGGCGCGCCGCTCGACATTCCGCGCAAGGGGCGTGACATCACCGTGCCGCGCTATCGCAACGGAATCGGGCGCGGGACCTTCGCGCAACTGTGCGAGCAGCCCTGGGGGCCAGGGGACTACCTGGCGCTGGCCGAGACGGTGCGCACCCTGATGATCGACGACGTGCCGCGGCTGAGCCGCGACGGTGCCAATGCGGCCAAGCGCTTCGTCACGCTGGTCGACGCGCTCTATGAGGCGAAGCGGGGGCTGGTGATCTCGGCGGCGGCTGAGCCCGATGCGCTCTATGCCGAAGGGGACGGGGCCTTCGAGTTCCAGCGCACGGCCAGCCGTCTGCACGAGATGGCGAGCGAGGGCTGGGGGGCGGAGTGATCAGTCCGCGGCGAGGCAGCCGATGGCGTCGGCGGTGACCAGAACGATCCGCGCCGATCCGGCCGTGTTGATCAACCCGGTCGTCGCCATGCCGCGCGTCAGCACCACCGTGCCGCCCGGCGGCATCGTGCAGGTCACGGCGAGCCATGTGTCCTGCGTGCAGGCCACACCGTCCGAGCGGGCGATGCCCCAATGGGAGAAGGTCGAATAGGGCAGAACGTTGTCGGTCAGCGCGGGCGTCAGCGCGGCCTGCGAGCAGCCCTGCGCCCAGTCGCCTCGCGCCTCGGTCATGCGGGTGTAGAGCGCCGCGTTCGCAGCCTCCACCGCGCGCAGCGGGGCGCGGCGCAGCCACTGCCAGCTCTCGTAGCCGGCCCAGCCGGTCAGCGCCGCCCCGAGGACGGCCGCGATGATGATGATATACCGGCGCATCTGGCCCCCTGTTGCAACGATAGGTCGCCGCCCCGCGCCGGGAAAGCGGCGAGCGGGGCGCCGCACGAAACCGTGACGTCGGGGCAGGAGGTCGCAGGCACGCATTCGTGCATCGTCAGCGGGCTTCGGGCGTCCTATCTTGCGAGGCATGACGAGCGATCCCAATCACTACCCGAGCTATTCTTGCGGCGAACGCGTCGCCGACGGCACCGTGCACGCAATCGGCGTGATCGGCGCGTTGATGGGCGCCACGGCCATCGTGCTTTGGACCGCGATGACGCAGGACGCGGCGCGGGTCGCGGCAGTCACGGTCTACGGGCTGGCATTGATCGCGACCTATGTCGCCTCGTCGCTCTACCACTTCACGCCGTGGGAGGCGGCGCGGCCGATCTTCCGCCGGTTCGACCACGCGGCGATCTTCGTCAAGATCGCGGGCACCTACACGCCCTTCGTCGTGCTAATCGGCACCGCGTCGGCTTACGTCTTGCTGGCCGCGATGTGGTGCGTCGCGCTCTACGGCGTGCTGCGCAAGATCTTCTTCCGCTCGTCGCGGGGCAGCGTGCTGCTCTACCTCGCGATGGGGTGGATGGGGGCGTGGGTGATCCTCGGTGCGGTGACGACGCTGCCCGTGGCCGTCTCGGTCCTCGTGATCGTGGGCGGGCTGCTCTACACCGTGGGGGTTATCTTCTACCGCTGGGAAGGGCTGAAATTTTCCAATGCGATCTGGCACGGTTTCGTGCTGGCGGCGACGATCTGCTTCTACGTCGCGATCTCGCTGGGGGTCGGCACGGTCGTTTGATCCCGAAACGAGAAAGGCCCCGGCGCGGTGCCGGGGCCTTCGTCTCTTGCAGCGCGGATCAAACCCGGCGTTCGAGCATCATCTTCTTGATCTCGGCGATCGATTTCGCCGGGTTCAGGCCCTTCGGGCAGGTCTTGGTGCAGTTCATGATGGTGTGGCAACGGTAGAGCTTGAACGGATCCTCGAGCTGGTCGAGCCGCTCGCCCGTCGCCTCGTCGCGGCTGTCGATGATCCAGCGATAGGCGTGCAGCAGCGCCGCCGGGCCGAGATAGCGGTCACCGTTCCACCAGTAGGACGGGCAGGCGGTGGAGCAGGACGCGCACATCACGCACTCGTAGAGGCCGTCGAGCTTCTTGCGATCCTCGATCGACTGGCGCCACTCCTTCGCGGGGCGGTTCGTCTTGGTCTCCAGCCACGGCATGATGCTCGCGTGCTGGGCGTAGAAATGCGTGAGGTCGGGGATCAGATCCTTGACCACCGGCATGTGCGGCAGCGGGTAGATCGCGATGTCGCCCGTGACCTCGTCGAGGCCGTAGATGCAGGCCAGCGTGTTGATGCCGCCGATATTCATCGCGCAGGACCCGCAGATCCCCTCGCGGCAGGAGCGGCGGAAGGTCAGCGTCGGGTCGATCTCGTTCTTGATCTTGATGAGCGCGTCGAGAACCATCGGCCCGCACTCGTCCATGTCGAGGAAGTACGTGTCGAGACGCGGGTTCTCGCCCGTGTCGGGGTCCCACCGATAGATCTTGAACGTGCGGATATTGCTGCCGGACGGCTTGGGCCACGTCTTGCCCTTGGTGATCCGGGAGTTCTTGGGGAGGGCTAGTTCAACCATTCGTCCGTCTCCTCAGTACACGCGTTTCTTCGGCGCGATCTTGGCGAGGTCGATGCCGCCATCGTTCGCTGCGGTCAGCGGGTCGAGATGCACCGGCCGGATGGCGAGGTCCACGTCCGCGCCGTCGACGACTGCGAGGCTGTGGACGCGCCAGTTCTCGTCGTCGCGATCGGGGTAGTCCTCGTGCGCATGGGCGCCGCGGCTTTCCTTGCGCGCCTCGGCGGCGACCACGGTGGCCAGCGCGTTGGGCATCAGGTTCGTCAGCTCCAGCGTCTCCATCAGGTCGGAATTCCAGATCATCGAGCGGTCGGTGACCTTGATGTCGGACATCCGCCCCGCGATCACCTTCATCTTCTCGACGCCCTCGCCGAGTGTCTTGTCGGTGCGGAAGACGGCGGCGTCGGCCTGCATCGCCTTTTGCATGTCGAGGCGCAGCTCGGCGGTCGGGGTGGAGCCGTCCGCGTGGCGCAGCCCGTCGAAGCGCTCCATCGCCGCGTCGATGCTGGCCTGGTTCATCTCGGGATTCGCGGCCTCGGGGTCCACGACCTTGCCCGCCTTGATCGCCGCCGCACGGCCGAAGACCACGAGGTCGATCAGCGAGTTGGAGCCGAGGCGGTTCGCCCCGTGCACGGAGGCGCAGCCCGCCTCGCCCACGGCCATCAAGCCCGGCACGATCGCGTCGGGGTTATCGGCGGTGGGGTTCAGCACCTCGCCCCAGTAGTTCGTGGGAATGCCGCCCATGTTGTAGTGGACGGTCGGCAGCACCGGGATCGGCTCCTTCGTCACGTCCACGCCCGCGAAGATGCGCGCGCTCTCGGAGATGCCCGGCAGCCGTTCGGCCAGTGCCTCGGCGGGCAGGTGGTCGAGATGCAGGTGGATGTGGTCGCCATCCTTGCCGACGCCGCGACCCTCGCGGATCTCCATGGTCATGCAGCGCGAGACGACGTCGCGGGAGGCGAGGTCCTTGTAGGTGGGCGCATAGCGCTCCATGAACCGCTCGCCTTCGGAATTGGTGAGGTAGCCGCCCTCGCCGCGTGCGCCTTCGGTGATCAGGCAGCCCGCGCCGTAGATGCCGGTCGGGTGGAACTGGACGAACTCCATGTCCTGCAGCGGTAGGCCCTGGCGCGCGACCATGCCGCCGCCGTCACCCGTGCAGGTATGCGCGGAGGTGGCGGAGAAATAGGCGCGGCCATAGCCGCCGGTCGCGAGCACCACCATCTTGGCGGAGAAGCGGTGCATGGTGCCGTCGTCGAGCTTCCACGCGATGACGCCCTGGCACTGTCCGTCCTCGGACATGATGAGGTCGGTCGCGAAATACTCGATGTAGAACTCGGCCTGCTGTTTCAGCGACTGGCCGTAGAGCGTGTGCAGGATCGCGTGGCCGGTCCGGTCGGCGGCGGCGCAGGTGCGCTGCACGGGCGGGCCTTCGCCGAACTCGGTGGTGTGTCCGCCGAAGGGGCGCTGGTAGATCTTGCCCTCTTCGGTGCGGGAGAAGGGGACACCGTAATGCTCCAGCTCGTAGACCGCCTTGGGCGCCTCGCGCGCGAGGTATTCCATCGCGTCGGTGTCGCCCAGCCAGTCAGACCCCTTCACGGTGTCGTACATGTGCCATTGCCAGCTGTCCGGCCCCATGTTGCCGAGCGACGCGGCGATGCCGCCCTGCGCCGCGACGGTGTGGGAGCGGGTCGGGAAGACCTTGGAGATGCAGGCCGTGCGCAGGCCCTGTTCGGCCATCCCGAGCGTCGCGCGCAGACCGGCGCCGCCGGCACCCACGACGACGACATCGTAGACGTGATCGGTGAATTCGTAAGACGACATGGTGTTCCTCTCAGAGCGCGATGGTCACGATGGCGAAGACGCCAGCAGCCGCCGCGGCGTAGCTGAGGCAGGTCATCGCGACGATCAGGGCGGTGCGCGTGCCGCCGCCGGTATAGTCCTCGATCAGCACCTGCACGCCCTGCTTGAAGTGCAGCCAGCCGACCAGAAGCGTCAGGATCGCGACGATGGCGGGGAAGGGGCGCTGGTAGGTGGCGAGTGCGGTCTCGTAATCCGAACCCAGCGTCGCGCCGAAGGTGAAGATGAAGAGCGGAATCAGGATGGCGAGGCCGATGGAGCTGAGCTTGATGTTCCAGGCATGCTCGGTCCCGTCCTTGGCCGAGCCGAGGCCCATGACGCGCTTGCGGTCGGTGCGGAAATCCATGGGGGCCTCCCTCAGACGACGATGATGGTGAGAAGGGTCAGGACGAAGGAGCCGCCGATCACGGCGTAGCCCAGCTTGTAGGCCGTCTCCAGATCGAGGCCCGCGCCGGTGTCCCAATAGAGGTGCCGCAGCCCGGCGAGGTAGTGGTACCACAGCGCCCAGACCGAGCCGAGCATCACGATGTCGCCGACGATCGAGGTGATCCACCAGGTCGCGGTCTCGAACGCTTCGGGGCCCGCGGCCAGGGCCAGGAACCACCAGGTGATGAGCAGCGCCGCGATCAGCATCGCGTTGCCGGTGATCCGCGTCAGGATCGACGTCATCGATGTCAGCTGCGGCTTGTAGATGGTCAGGTGCGGCGAGAGCGGGCGGTTCCCGCGGTTCACGTCGGCCATGGGCCCTCCGGTGATTGGCTGGCCCCGCTCGGGAAGGGGGCGTGCTTACATGTCCTGCGGCGCAACCTAGACCAAAGGGCGGCGTGGCCAAACCCTCGAATCCCGGCCTTTTGCCGCAGTTGCGAGCGAATTCGCCCGGTCGCGAGGTTTTGTGATCACACGAATTGCCGTGTGATCACGCATTGGCTCCACACGCGTCAGCTCGGCATCAGGGCCCAGCAGTCGAGGTCGAGCAGGACCTCGGGCAGGTACTTTCCGTCCTCGCCGCGCAGCTCGCCCGCCGCGCCGCGTGTCGCGACCAGCCGCAGACGCAACGCGCCGATGCCGGGATGCGCGGTTTGCGCCACGTCCAGAACCTCGGACCAGGCGCGCACGGTGTCGCCCGCGAAGCAGGGATTGGCATGGGCCCCGCCATTGATCGCCGCGATCAGCTGCGCATTGGCCAGCCCGTTGAAGCTGAGTGCGCGGGCGAGGCTGATGACGTGGCCGCCATAGATCAGCCGCTTGCCATCCTCGCGATGGGTCGCGTCGAAATGGACCTTGGCGGTGTTCTGCCAGAGGCGGGTGGCGAGCATGTGCTCCGCTTCCTCGATCGTGACACCGTCCACGTGGTCGATGATCTCGCCGACCGTGTAGTCGGAGAGCCGGTGCGGCTCGCCCGCGACGGTGAAGTCGTAATCGGCGAAGGTCAGGCCCTCCGGCACGGTCAGGGCGTCGGCGGCGACGGCCTCGGCCAGGTCGGGGACGACCGTTTCGGGCGCCGGGCTGTCCGCATCGCGCTTGCGCAGCATGACCCAGCGCTTGAAGTCCAGCACGATCTCCTCGCGCTGGTTGCGGCCCGTGGTGTGCACCCAGACCACGCCGGTGCGCCCGTTGGAGTTCTGCTTGACGCCGATCACCTCGGAGCTCGCCGACAGCGTGTCGCCCGGCATGACGGGGCGGTGGAAGCGACCCTCGGCATAGCCCAGGTTCGCGACCGCGTTGAGCGAGATGTCGGGGACGGATTTGCCGAACACGGTGTGAAAGGCGATCAGGTCGTCGAGGGGGCTGGCGGAGAGGCCGCAGGCTTGCGCGAAGCTGTCGGCGGAGTGCAGCGCGTGGCGGGCCGGGTAGAGCGCGTGGTAGAGCGCGCGCTCGCCATCGCCGACGGTGCGCGGGATGGCGTGGGGGATGGTGTCGCCGACGCGGTAATCCTCGAAGAAGCGGCCGGGATTGGTCTTGGCCGCCATCACAGCGCCCCCAGCTTCATCGACGGGTCGTAATCGCCAGGCACGTCCTTGGTGACGGCCTGCGCGCACATCATCACGCCCTTGTCCGCGTCATAGGCGTAGGTCGGGTCGCCATAGAGCGTCCAGCCCTTGGCGAGCGCGTCGGTGACCTTGTGGCAGAAGGCGGAGCTATCCTCATGGGTCAGCAGGCGGTAGGCGATCATGGTTTACCCCGGAAATGGCCAGACAAAATAGGAATGGATCGCCGTGATCACGGCGAACAGGACGAGTGTGATCACGACGAGGCGGACATCGCCGCCGATAGCCCCCGCGGGGGGGCGATGCCAATCGGGCGTGGCGCGGTTGATGACGAGCATCGAGACGATGGCCCACAGACCCAGCCCGCCGAACATCACGATGGAGGCGAGGTCGCCGTTCACAAGCAGGTGCGCGATGGTCCAGGTGAGGAAGCCCAGCAACATCGGGTGCCGGAACCAGCTGCGCGCGCGGCCCTTCGAACTGCCCGCACCCAGCAGGAAGATCGCAACGAACATCATCAGGTTGTTGATGTGAACGGTCCAGGCGGGCGGGAACCAGATATCCACGTGATCGGCCCCGCGATAGCCGACGATCATCAGCACGATCGACACCACGAGGCCGAGGGCGACGAGGCCCTTGCCCCGGTCCCCCATCTGCGCGCGCGCATCGGGGGCCATCCGCTTGAACAGGTGCGCGCCCCACCACAGGGCGACGCCGAAGATCAGGATGAGCATGGACATGGAAAACCCTCCGCCGGCCGGTTGCGGGTCGAGACTATGTCAGGACGCCGCCGCCTCCAACGCCGCAATCGCCTCGGCCTCGGCCAGCAGGCGGCGGGCGTTCTCGACATGCAGGTTCTCGACGATGCGCCCGTCATGGACGGCGACGCCGCCCTCCGCCGCATCGAAGGCGGCGATCTGGGCGCGCGCCTCCTCCAGCGCGGCGTCGGAGGGGCCGTAGACCGCGTTGGTGACGGAAAGCTGCGCGGGGTGGATCAGGGTCTTGCCGTCGAAGCCCATGTCGCGGCCCTGCTCGCATTCGGCGCGCAGGCCCTCGTCGTCCTTGAAGGCGTTGAAGACGCCGTCGATGGCGGCGATGCCTTCCGCGCGGGCGGCCAGCAGGCACTGTGCCAGCGCGGGGATCAGAGGCGCGCGGCCCGGAACGTGGGCTGCGTGCAGATCCTTGACTAGGTCGTTGGTGCCCATGACGAGGCAGGCGAGGCCGGGTGCGGCGGCGATTTCGGACGCGTTGAGGATGCCGCGCGGCGTCTCCATCATCGCCCACAGGGGCACGTCCCCCGCGACCTCTCGGGCGGTGGCGAGCTGCGCCGCGCTCTCGACCTTGGGCAGCAGGATCGCGTCGGGGCGGGCCTGCGCGGCGGCGGCGAGGTCGTCTGCGCCCCACTCGGTATCGGCACCGTTGATGCGGATCACCACCTCGCGCGGACCGTAGGGACGCTCGGCCACCGTGCGGGCTACGAGGTCGCGCGCCGCGGGCTTGTCCTGCGGGGCGACGGCATCCTCCAGATCGAGGATCAGCGCGTCGGCGGCGAGGGTCGCGGCCTTTTGCAGCGCACGCTCCTTGGCGCCGGGCATGTAGAGGACGGAGCGGCGGGGGCGATGTGTCATGGGCGGATACCTCGTTGTGTTGCGCCGCACACTAGCCGCTCGGCCGCGATGTGCAAGTGGGTGCGAAACAAAATGTCGCGGTTGATGCCGCTCCCGTGATTTTCTGCCGTTAACCTTTCATTAGGGCCAGTCGACGAGAGTTCTGGGAGGCGCAGGATTGATCGCGCCGCTTTTCCAGCCAGAGCCATTTTCACCTCCCGCCACCGTGTTTCGGCGGATGAAAGGATTGTCATGACCTTTGCCCAGAAAGCCTTTTCCAGCGCGCTGATCCTGTTCGGCGCGGGCCTGATCGCCACCGATGCCAGCGCCGATACCGGGCGCTGCCCCGAGCGCAACGAACTGATCCGTCGTCTGACCGACGACCTGGGGGAATCGCGCCGGGCCATGGCGCTCGACCGTCGCGGCATCGTCGAGGTCTACGTCTCCGAGGAGACGGGACGCTGGACCGTCACGCTGACGGTGCCCGAGGGGCGCACCTGCGTGCTGGCGGCCGGGGAGTACTGGACGGACGCGCCCGGCCGCCCCGCGACCGGGGTGGCGAGCTAGGTCGCCGCGTCCCAGAACAGCTTCAGCGCGGTGGCGACGAGAAAGATGTAGGTCAGCGCGAAGAAGGCGCGCTCCGGCACCAGCCGGTGTGCGCGGACGCCCATCAGCGCGCCTGCGATCGCCACGGGGGCGAGGGCGAGATTGGCGATGACGGTCTCGCGCGTGAAGAGCCCGAGTGCCGCATAGGGGAAGAACTTGAGGATGTTCACCCACCAGAAGATGAGCACCGTCGTGGCCTGATAGCTCTGCTTGTCGAGGCCGCGGCCCAGAAGGTAGACGGCGGCGGGCGGCCCGCCCGCGTGGCTGACGAAGGACGTGAAGCCCGACGCCGCACCCCACACCCCGCCGCGCAGCAGCGAGGTCCGCGTCGGGGGAACCCGGATCCAGCCGCGTGCGCGCGCGATCTGGAAGGCGACGAAGCCGAGCGCGATCAGCCCGATCGCCACCCGGACGACATCGTCGCTGGTGACGCTGAACAGGAGCGCGCCGAGCACGACCCCCGGCACCATGCCGATCATCAGCACCCGCGCGTCCGGCCAGACCCATTTGCGCCAGTAGCTGCGCAGGTTCGTCACGTCCATCAGCATCAGCAAGGGCAGCATGACACCGACCGCAAGTTGCGGGGGGACCGCCACGGCGAGGAAAGGGGCGGCGGCGAAGGCCGCTCCGGAGCCGAACCCGCCTTTCGAGATGCCCGCGAACAGGACCGCAGGGATCGCGAGCGCGAAGAAGGCGAGGTTCAGCTCCACCTCAGCCGTCGGCGAGGTCCGCGACGCAGGCCAGCAGCTTCTCGACCATCGAGGGCTTGAGGAAGACGGGCGCATCGGGGTAGCGCGCCTGCAACTCCGACCGGCGCCCGTGTCCGGTGTGGAACAGGAACGGCACGCCCCGTTCGACCAGGCTGTCGGCGATCGGATAGACATCCTCGCCATGCAGGTCGAGATCGAGGATCGCGGCGTCGATCGCCTCGCGATCGGCTGCCAGCAATTCGAGTCCCTGCGCGACGCGCATCACAGGCCCAAGCGGGCGCGCGCCCGCATCTTCGAGCGCGAGTTCGAGATCGAGGGCCAGCATCCCCTCGTCCTCCACCAGGAGGATACGACGATCGGTGAGCGATACGCTCGCACCGCCGCCATTTAGGGGCCCGTTTGCAGCGATCACCATTCCACGCACTCCAATTGCATAACACAAGTTAATGCGACAAACCGTCCAACGGGAAGCGCAAATTGATCAGAATACCGTCCGGTTCGAATGTTCGTTCGAGCTCGCCGCCGATCTGGCGGGCCGATGCGCGCATCATGACGGAGCCGAAACCGTTGTCCTCGCCTGCGTCGGGCGCGATCTTCGCCCCGCGCTCCCGCCATGTCAGGTGCAGGTCGGGGCCATCCTCGCGCCAGGCGATGTCGAGCGTGCCCGAAGGCGTCGATAGCGCGCCGTATTTGGCGGCATTGGTCGCGAGTTCGTGCAGGATCAGGCCCAACGAGGTGATGGAGCCGGCCGACACCGTGGCGGCGGGGCCGTCGATGCGGATCTCGGTCGATCCGTCGTCGTACGGATCCAGTGCCGCGTGGACGAGATCCTCGATCGACGCGACACGCTGTTCCAGCTGACCCGTGCTGACGGAATGCGCGACCGACAGGGCATGAATCCGCTTGCGCAGCTTGGCGAGCACGTCTTCGGTGCTCTCCTCCTCCGCCCCTCGCGAGCGGGAGATGATGGCCATGACCACGGCGAACAGGTTCTTGACCCGGTGGTCCAGCTCGCGTGCCAGCAGGTCCGATTTCTCCCGCGCGGCGCGCAGGGCGGACATGTCGCGGCTCGCCGCCTCGGCCAGCACCGTGCGGCGTTCGAGCGACAGGCTGAGCAGGATGAGGCCGATGACGACGAGCCCGAGCGTGAGCAGGATCACGATCACCGCGACATTGCGGCGCTGGGCGCGGTCGGCGGCGTCGTCCAGGCGCGCCAGCCGTGTGGCCTCCAGCTCGTCCGACGCGCGACGATACTCGTCCATCAAGCGCTTGCCGCGGTCGGAGGTCACGATGGCCAAGGCCGCGCCGCTGCGCCCCTCGTTGGCGAGATCCACCGTCTCGGCCAGTTCCGCCAGTTTCTCTTCGGCCATGTCCCGCAAAGCGGCCACATCGTCGACATGATCGGCTTCGATGACCGCTGCGAGGGCGTCCAACTCGTCGATCCAGTCGATACGACCGCTCGTATAGGGCGTGAGATAGGCCGGTGCCCCGGTCAGCAGATAGCCGCGCTGGCCCGTCTCGGCACTCAGCCCCGCGCGCATCGCGCCGCGCAGATGGGTGAGGACCTGCGTGGTCTGCCGCACCTGTTCGCGGGCGGCACTCTCGCCCAGGAAACTGAAGGTCAGGACGCCCACGGCGAGCGCGAGGACGGCGAAGATCACGACGAGAAGGAGTCGGGACGAGACGGCGGGTCGGTCCATGCGACCGGAAGCGGGGGTGTTGAGGCGTGTCATTTGTCGTCCGAGCAAGGGTCGTCATTCGATAGGCGTGAACCACAAATGGTTATAGCCACGTGAACGCGTTGCACAATTCTTGCAGCGCACAAGATTTGGCGATAGGCAAGCGCCAACCTCACTGGCCAATAGGGAGAGCGGAGATGGCGAGAGCGAAGATTGCCCTGATCGGGGCGGGACAGATCGGCGGGACGCTGGCGCATCTGCTGGCGCTCAAGGAACTGGGCGACGTGGTGCTGTTCGACATCGCGGAAGGCACGCCGCAGGGCAAGGCGCTCGACATCGCGGAAAGCGCGCCGGTCGACGGGTTCGATGCCGACATGTCGGGTGCCAACGACTATTCCGCGATCGCGGGTGCGGATGTGTGCATTGTCACCGCCGGCGTCGCGCGCAAGCCGGGCATGAGTCGCGACGACCTGCTGGGCATCAACCTCAAGGTCATGAAGGCCGTGGGCGAGGGCATCCGCGACCACGCGCCCGACGCCTTCGTCATCTGCATCACCAACCCGCTCGACGCGATGGTCTGGGCGCTGCAGAAATTCTCGGGCCTGCCGACCGAGAAGGTCGTGGGCATGGCCGGCGTGCTCGACAGCGCGCGCTTCCGCCACTTCCTCGCCGACGAGTTCGACGTGTCGGTCAAGGATGTGACGGCCTTCGTGCTGGGCGGGCATGGCGACACGATGGTGCCGCTGACGCGCTATTCCACCGTCGCGGGCATCCCGCTGCCGGACCTGGTGCAGATGGGCTGGACCACGCAGGACAAGCTCGACCAGATCGTGCAGCGCACGCGCGACGGCGGGGCGGAGATCGTGGGCCTCCTCAAGACCGGCTCGGCCTTCTACGCCCCCGCGGCGTCCGCCGTGCAGATGGCCGAGGCCTATCTGAAGGACCAGAAGCGGGTGCTGCCCGCCGCGGCTTATGTGGACGGGGCCTACGGGCTCGACGGCATGTATGTCGGCGTGCCGACGGTGATCGGCAAGGGCGGGATCGAGCGAGTCGTGGAGATCTCGCTGAACGAGGACGAGCAGGGCATGCTCGACAACTCGATCGACGCGGTGAAGGGCTTGGTCAAGGCCTGCAAGGAGATCGACGAGACCCTCGCCTGATCCAGATGCACTGATATGCGAGAAGGCCCCCGGTATGACGCCGGGGGCCTTTTTCGTGCCGGGTTGCGGGCGATGGAGCCTCCGGCGGGGATATTTGCAGGAAGTGAAGCGGCGGGCGGTCCGCAGGGTGGCGTAGGATGGCGCCACCGCGCGTGCGGACCGGGCCGCCGCCGCGGGATCAGATCACGACGACGTCGAGCGGCGGGAAGCCGTTGAAGCCGACAGAGGAATAGGACGAGGTGTAGGCACCGCAGTTGCGGATGATCACCTTGTCGCCACCGCGCAGACCCAGCGGCAGGTTCACCGGGCGCTTTTCATAGAGCACGTCGGCGCTGTCGCAGGACGGACCGGCCAGGATGCACGGGCCCGTCGCCTCGTGATCGCGGGCGGTCAGGAACTGGTAGCGGATCGCCTCGTCGATGGTCTCGGCCAGGCCCGAGAACTTGCCGATGTCGAGATAGACCCAGCGGTGCAGGTCGTTGTCCGACTTGCGGCTGACCAGCAGGACTTCCGCCGCGATGGCGCCCGCCTCGGCCACGAGGCCGCGACCCGGCTCCGCCATCACGTGGGGGACGTCGCCGAAGCGCTGCGCGATCTCGGCCATGACTTCCGCCGCATAGGTCGCGGGATCGTCGATCGCCTCGCCGTAGAAGGCCGGGAAGCCGCCGCCGATGTTGAGCAGGGTCAGATCGTGGCCCGAGCGGCGTGCCTCGCGCCAGATCGAGGCGATCTGGTCGAGCGTGGTGCGCCACATGGACGACTTGCGCGTCTGCGAGCCGACATGGAAGGAGAAGCCGACCGGCTCCAGCCCCAGCAGAACGGCCCGGTCGAGCAGGTCGACCGCCTTGTCGCGGGCACAGCCGAACTTGCGGCTGAGCGGCCAGTCGGCCTCGGACGCGTCGACGATCAGGCGGATGTAGACCTGCGCGCCGGGGGCGTGGGCGGCGATCTTCTCCAGCTCTTCCTCCGCATCGGCGGCGAAGAGGGTGATGCCGGCCTCATGCGCGAAGGCGATGTCGGAGGCGCGCTTGACGGTATTGCCGAAGGAGATGCTCTCGGGGCGGGCGCCGAGCGACAGGCACAGCTCGATCTCGCCGCGCGAGGCCGCGTCGAAGCCGGAGCCGAGACCGACGAGGGTCGAGACGATCTCCCGCGCCGGGTTCGCCTTCACCGCGTAGTGGATGCGCGCGCGGCCCAGGCCCTGCGCGAGGGCGGCGTAGTTGCGCGCGACGACTTCGGTGTCGAGCACGAGCGTCGGGCGGTCGAAATCATGGGCTGCGATATACTGCTCCACACGCGAGGAGACAGCAATACGGGGACGACCCGACAGGTCGGTTACGAAGGCGTTCATGGTCATCTCCAATAGACCCGGCCATATATGACCGCTCACTTCCAAGGGAGACGTTACCGTCGCTGCGTAACCGTGCGATTTGCCGTGCCAGAGGCGCGTGCGTTGGCGTCTGAGCGGTCACATAGGACCAATGATGCCACCTGTGAAGATGAAAAATTCACTCCCCCGAAATTTTTTCACGGGGGGCCTCGGTGGTGATTTCGGGGTCGTCCGCGCGGTAGGGGTGGACCTCGTCATCCTCTTCTCCGGGCAGCATGAAATTGGCGGCGAACCCGTGGACGACGATCGAGCCGAGGATGGTCACAGCGGCGATTCGCCAGATCGAATCGATGTCCGCGAACTGCCCGTGGTTCTGGGCGTAGGCGATGTAGAAGACCGACCCCATGCCGCGGATGCCGAAGAAGGCGATCTTGTGCGCCTCGACCCGCTCGCAGCGATAACCCAGCATTGCGATCCAGCCCGCCAGCGGGCGGATCACGAACAGGAGGAGCACGGCGACCGCCACCTCGCCCGCGCGCAGCCCGGCGAGCCCGCCGCCGGCGACGAAGCTGCCGAACCAGATCAGGAGCAGGACCAGCAGGATCGATTCGAGCTGGTCCGCGCCGTGATGGACGTATTTCTCGTAGCCCTCGTTCTCGGTTCCGCGGGTGTTGGCGCGGCCCGCGCGCGTGGCGAAGAACACGGCGAGGAAGCCGTAGCCATCGACCGCCTCGGTCACGCCGTAGGACACCATCGTCGCGCCGAGGATCATCACGATGGAGTTCCACGCGCCTTGATGGGCGTCGCCGTATCGGCTCATCGCCAGGCGCGAGATGATCGCGCCCGTGGCGTAGCCGACGGCGACCCCGACCGCGATGCGGTAGAGCACGTCGTAGCCCAGCCAGTCGACGAACCAGGCGCCGCCCCCCTGCGCGGCGACCGCGGCGAGCGTGATGGCGAGATAGATGAAGGGGAAGGCCAGCCCGTCGTTCAGACCCGCCTCCGCCGTCAGGGCCAGTTCCACCGGCGACTCGGTCTTTCCGGGCGGGCCGACCTGGACGGAGCGGGCCAGCACCGGATCGGTCGGGGCCATCGCCGCGGCCAGCAGCACCGCGCCCGCCACCGACAGGCCGGTGATCCAGCTTCCGGCGAGGGCCACGCCGAGCATCGTGAGCGGCATCGCGATGGCCAGCAGCCGAATCGTCGGCTGCCACCGCTTCCATCCGAAGGGCGTGTCGATGGCGAGACCCGCGCCCGATAGCGAGATGATGACGATCAGTTCGGCCGAATGTTCGATGACCAGCGCGATCAGCCCCCCGCCACGCGGGTCGAGCATCGGGGCCCCGGCAATGCCGAGCCCGGCCCCGATCGCGACGAAGAGCAACGGCAGGTTCAGCAGGCGATACCGGGCAAGCGCGGGCTGCAGCGTCAGCAGCAGCAGCGACAGTCCGACGATCGAGTAGAAGACGTCCCTTGGGTCGAGCTGCAGCATGTCCGGTTCCTGACGGCAGATGGCGGGCCAGATAAGCCGTTGTGCCGCGATGACGAACCTGCGGATTCGCTTGGCATTCCCGTGCGGCTTGGCTAGACCGCTGCGTTGAAGCCCGCCGGGCTTCCCTTCCGGTTGCGGCGGCTTCCTGCTTCGCCGGTCTGTACAGTTTAATGCGGAGCAACTTTCATGGCGCGTCAGAACTACCTCTTCACCTCGGAATCGGTGTCCGAGGGGCATCCCGACAAGGTCTGCGATCGGATCTCGGATGCGATTCTCGATGCGTTCATGGCCGAGGATCCGCAGTCGCGGGTGGCATGCGAGGCGTTCGCGACCACGAACCGTGTCGTGATCGGCGGTGAGGTCCGGGGACCCGAGAGCGTCATGGGCCGGATCGAGGAGATCGCCCGCGCCTGCGTCAAGGATATCGGCTACGAGCAGGAGGGCTTCCACTGGGAGAGCATGGAGGTCACCAACCTGCTGCACGAACAGTCGAGCCACATCGCCCAGGGCGTGGATACCGACGGGGCGGGCGACCAGGGGATCATGTTCGGCTATGCCTGCACCGAGACGCCCGAGCTGATGCCGGCCCCCATCCTCTATTCGCACGCGATCCTCAAGAAGCTGGCCGAGGCGCGCAAGTCGGGCGAGGCCGCGGTGCTGGGCCCGGACGCGAAATCGCAGATCTCGCTGCGCTACGAGCATGGCATGCCCAAGGAGGTGACCTCGATCGTGCTGTCCACTCAGCACATGGACGAGAGCCTCGACAGCGCCGCGGTGCGCGAGATCGTCGAGCCCTATATCCGCGGCGAGCTGCCCGATGGCTGGATCACGCCCAAGACCGTCTGGCATGTGAACCCGACGGGCAAGTTCGTGATCGGCGGGCCGGATGGCGACGCGGGCCTGACGGGCCGCAAGATCATCGTCGACACCTATGGCGGGGCGGCCCCGCATGGCGGCGGCGCCTTCTCGGGCAAGGATCCGACCAAGGTCGACCGCTCCGCCGCCTACGCCGCGCGGTATCTTGCGAAGAACGTGGTGGCCGCGGGTCTCGCCAGCCGCTGCACGATCCAGCTGAGCTACGCCATCGGCGTGCCCGCGCCGCTGTCGATCTATTGCGACACCTACGGCACCGGCGAGGTGGACGAGAGCGTGATCGAGGAGGCCGTGGCCGAGGTCATGACGCTGACGCCCTCCGGCATCCGCGATCACCTCGGACTGGGCAAGCCGATCTACGAGCGCACGGCGGCCTATGGCCATTTCGGCCGCGCGCCCGAGGCGGATGGCGGCTTCTCGTGGGAGAAGACCGACCTCGTCGACGCGCTCAAGCGCGCGATCTGACCGGCCACGCCGACCTTCTTCGCAGGCGGAGCGCCCCATGACCGAGATCGCCTTTCGCCCGGCCTGCGCCGAAGATGCGACCGAGATGCTGCGCGTGCACCGCGCGGCCATCGCGGCGCTGTCCGATACCCATTACGACGCGGCCCAGCGCGCCGCCTGGGCTGCGAACCGGCGGCAGGACGCCTATGCTGAGGCCGAGGCGGAGGGCGTGCGCCACCGCCTCGCTCTGGCCGGGGGGACGCTTGCCGGGTTCGTCGGCTTCGCCCCGGTGGAGGAAACCTCCGGAGGGCGGATCACCGCGCTCTGGATCGATCCGGCCTTTCAGGGACGGCGCATCGGCCAGCAGCTGTTGCAGCACGCGGAGGCGGCGCTGTTCGAGGAGGGCGCGCGCGCGATCGAGGTGACGTCGAGCATGGGCGCGCGGGGCTTCTACGCCGCGCACGGCTACGAGGAGCGGGGCGGCACGGTCGCGACCACCAAGGACGGCGTCGAGCTGCCGATGGTCCTGATGGCCAAGACCCGCTCGGCCCTGCGGCCCGACGGCACGCCCTGGCGCAACTTCTACGGACGGCGGCATGGCAAGAAGCTGCGCCCCGCCCAGCAGCGCGACATGGACGGTGCGCTGCGCGAGATCCAGCCGACGGGCGTGACGCGTGCGGACAACCCGGAGCGGACACCGCTCGACCTGGCTGCGCTCTTCGGGCGCGATGCGCCGGTCTGGCTGGAGATCGGCTTCGGCGCGGGCGAGCATCTGTTCCACCAGGCGCGCACCTACCCGCAAGTGGGCATCATCGGGTGCGAACCCTTCATCAACGGCGTGGCGCAGTTCATGTCGAAGATGCGCGAGGCAGGGGTCGAGAATGTGCGCGTCCATCCCGGCGACGCGCGCGATCTGCTAGAGGTGCTGCCGGAGGCATCGCTCGACAAGGTCTTCCTGCTCTACCCCGATCCGTGGCCCAAGACACGGCATCACCGGCGTCGCTTCGTCGTGCCCGAGAACCTTGTCGCGGTCGCCCGCGCCTTGAGACCGGACGGGGAGTTCCGTGTCGCCACCGACATTCCCGACTACGTGCGCCAGACGCTCGAAGTCACGGGAACCCTGCCGGAGTTCGAGTGGCTGGCCGAGGGCCCGACCGACTGGCGCGAACCGTGGGACGACTGGCACCGCACCCGCTACGAGGCCAAGGCCCTGCGCGAGGGGCGCGTGCCGCATTACCTGACCTTCCGCCGGACCTGAATTTCCACTTCGCGCCGCGCCCGCCGCGCGCTAGTCAGGCGCCAGCAACACGAGGAGCATCCATGTCCCAGCCCGGCGATCCCCGTCCCATGCAAGCCGTTCCCGGCGCGCGCCTGAACGGCACGGCCGAGATTCCGGGCGACAAGTCCGTCTCGCACCGTTCGCTGATCTTCGGCGCGATGGCGGTGGGCGAGACGACGGTGACGGGCCTGCTCGAAGGGCAGGACGTGCTCGACACCGCCAAGGCCATGCAGGCGCTGGGCGCGGACGTGATCCGGCACGGGCCGGGCGACTGGTCGGTGCACGGTGTGGGCGTCGGCGGGTTCTCCGAGCCGTCGGACCTGATCGACTGCGGAAATTCCGGCACCGGGGTGCGGCTGCTGATGGGCACGGTCGCGACGCACGGCTTCGCGACGACCTTCACCGGCGATGCCAGCCTGCGCTCCCGCCCCATGGGCCGCGTGACCGACCCGCTGTCGCTGTTCGGGGCGCAGGCGCACGGACGCTCCGGCGGGCGGCTGCCGTTGACGCTGGTGGGCGCGGACCGTCCGCGCCCGGTCGATTACGAGGTGCCGGTGCCCTCCGCACAGGTGAAGTCCGCCGTGCTGCTGGCCGGGCTCAACACACCCGGCGACACCATCGTGCGGGAGATCGAGGCCACCCGCGACCATACCGAGCGGATGCTGCGCGGCTTCGGCGCCGAGGTCGAGACGGACGGGCTGGTCATCACGCTCAAGGGCCAGCCGGAGCTGCGCCCGCAGGCGATCGCGGTGCCGCGCGATCCGTCCTCCGCCGCCTTCCCCGTCTGCGCCGCGCTGATCTGCGAAGGGTCGGACGTACTGGTGCCGGGCATCGGTCTTAACCCCACGCGCGCCGGGCTCTACACCACGCTGCGCGAGATGGGCGCGGACCTGACCTTCGAGAACGAGCGGGAGGAGGGGGGGGAGCCCGTGGCCGACCTGCGCGCCCGCTTCGGCCCGATGAAGGGCATCGAGGTGCCGCCCGAGCGGGCCGCGAGCATGATCGACGAATATCCCATCCTCTCGGTCGTCGCCGCGATGGCCGAGGGCACGACCGTCATGCGCGGCGTCAAGGAACTGCGCGTGAAGGAAAGCGACCGGATCGACGCGATGGCGCGCGGGCTGGAGGCGTGCGGCGTCCGGGTCGAGGAGACCGAGGACAGCTTCACCGTGCATGGCACCGGCGGCGCGGTTCCGGGAGGGGCGACGGTCGGCACCCGGCTCGACCACCGGATCGCGATGAGCTTCTTCTGCCTCGGCATGGCCGCGCAGAACCCCGTCACCATCGACGATGCGCGCGTGGTCGAGACGTCCTTCCCCAACTTCCTGCCGCTGATGGAGGCGATGGGCGCCTCCTTCCGTCTGGTGAACGGCTGAATTGCCCTGCGCGGCCCCCGCGCCACATGTGGGGGCAGCGAAGGAGAGGTCGATGAGCGAGCGACATAGCGGAAGCTGCCTGTGCGGCGCGGTGAAATACATGGTCGAGGGCGAGATGCGCCCGGTGATCGCCTGTCACTGCGTTCAGTGCCGCAAGACCTCCGGCCATTACGGTGCCGCGACCGCGGCCCGGCGAGAGGACATCACCGTTGCGGGGGACGTGAAGTGGTATGTCAGTTCCGATTCCGGCAAGCGTGGCTTCTGCGCTGATTGCGGCTCCTCCGTGTTCTTCGACGGCGGAGGCGAGAACCTGTCGATCTGGGCGGGCACGCTCGACGGGGAGACGGGGCTGAGCATCGCGGGCCACATCTTCACCGACGACAAGGGCGATTACTACGACATCGAACCGGGCGTGCGGCAGGCGCCGCAAGCCGATCCGGAAATGACGACGAAGGTCGCTGTGAACAAGGATGCCGGGGGGTGAGCGCATGGCTCTGACGGTCGCGATCGACGGGCCCGCGGCGGCGGGCAAGGGTACCATCGCGCGCGCGGTGGCCGCGCATTACGGCTTTGCCCATCTCGACACGGGGCTGCTTTATCGCGCGACGGGCGCGCGCGCGCTGGAACTGGGCGGGCTGGAGGCGGGTACAGCCGAAGCCGCCGCGCGCAGCCTGACCGAGGCGGACCTCGCACGCGACGACCTGCGCAGCGCCGATGCGGGGCAGGCGGCCTCGATCGTCGC